>NZ_JBIUCP010000023.1:0-61496 GCF_044538765.1 Acinetobacter sp. ABJ-A23_2 | reverse complement strand
ATATTTTATTTTTAAGCTCATTTACCTATTACCACACATGGATGTTGTGATTTTTATCATTATAGGTTTGGGATAACCTAAATATCTTTTGGTAATTTTATTGAACCTAGTATCTATTCTTTAGGGAGAAAGAATATATGTGGGAATTATTTGTAATTCTACTTTCGCTTGGGCTGTTGATGTATACAGCTTACAAGGGTTTTTCCGTCATTCTCATGGCACCAATTTGTGCCTTACTTGCTGTTCTACTCATTAACCCAGCCAATGTTTTACCGTTTTATTCGGGTATCTTTATGCCCAAAATGGTGAACTTTATTAAAGATTACTTTCTTGTATTCTTGCTTGGCGCAATTTTCGGTAAAGTTGTTGAAATGTCAGGAATTGCTGAGTCTATTGCTAGAACCATTGTAAGATGGATTGGAGCAAAAAAAGCAATTTTAACCGTTGTATTGTTAGGTGCAATTTTAACATATAGCGGTGTAAGTTTATTTGTTGCTGTATTTGCCATTTATCCTTTTGCAAACCAGTTATTCAGACAAGCTAATATTCCAAAACGTTTAATTCCGGGAACCATCGCGCTTGGTGCATTTACATTCACCATGGATGCATTGCCGGGTACTCCACAAATCCAAAACGTAATTCCAACCACTTTCTTTGGTACCAATATTTATGCCGCACCATTTCTAGGAATTATTGGAGCTATTTTTGTTTTATGCATGGGTTTAAGCTACTTAGAATGGCGTCGCCGTGCTGCTGCAAAAGCTGGGGAAGGATTCTCTGGTTTTGGTATAGACAATATGCCGTCTCAAGAAATTGAAGCTGATATGGCTCTACAAAATAATGGAAGTAAGGCTCGTCAGTTTCTAGCATTTGTACCGCTAATTCTTGTTGCAGTAATGAACAAATATTTGTCTAAAGCAATTAAAGAGTGGTATCCAAATGGCTTTGATTTTACCTCAGTTGGTCTTGCTGATTACACCGTAGATGTTGCAAAAACTGGTGCGATCTGGGCGGTTGGACTTGCACTTATTGTCGGGATTATTTCTGCAATTTTATTTGATTATCAGCGTGTAGTGACGAATTTTAAAGAGGGCATTAATGCCAGTATTGGCGGCTCACTTTTAGCAGTGATGAATACGGCCTCTGAGTATGGCTTCGGTGCAATTATTGCGTCATTACCGGGCTTTGCCATGATTAGTCATGCAATGAGCAGTACTTTTACAAACCCTTTAGTGAATGGGGCTGTGACTACAACCGTATTAGCAGGTATTACCGGTTCAGCTTCTGGTGGTATGAGTATCGCTTTAAGTGCGATGGCTGAACACTATAACGCTGCGATTTTAGCTGCTGGTATTCCACCAGAAGTCATGCACCGTGTGGTTGCGATGGCTTCAGGTGGTATGGATACGCTTCCGCATAATGGTGCTGTCATTACTTTACTTGCTGTTACAGGCTTAACGCATAAACAGTCGTATAAAGATATTTTTGCAGTCACAGTAATTAAGACATTAGCGGTATTTGTGGTGATTACGGTCTTTACCGTAACGGGTATTGTTTAAATCAGCACGTTATAAGTATTAAGGAGTAAATAAATGACAAAACTTTTAGACGGTAAGGTCGCTTTTATTACAGGTTCTGCAAGTGGTATCGGTCTAGAGATTGCTAAGAAATTTGCTCAAGAAGGTGCCAAAGTTGTCATTTCTGACATGAATGCTGAAAAGTGCCAAGAAACGGCGAACTCACTTAAAAAGCAAGGTTTTGATGCATTATCTGCACCATGCGATGTGACTGATGAAGATGCTTATAAACAAGCCATTGAGCTTACTCAAAAGACTTTTGGTACGGTTGATATCTTAATTAATAATGCTGGTTTCCAACACGTTGCACCTATTGAAGAGTTCCCAACTGCTGTTTTTCAAAAGTTAGTTCAGGTCATGTTAACTGGGGCGTTTATTGGTATTAAACATGTTTTTCCAATTATGAAAGCTCAAAAATATGGCCGTATTATTAATATGGCCTCAATTAATGGTTTGATTGGTTTTGCTGGAAAAGCAGGTTATAACAGTGCTAAACATGGCGTAATTGGCCTAACAAAAGTTGCTGCATTAGAATGTGCGCGTGATGGCATTACGGTAAACGCTTTATGTCCGGGGTATGTAGATACACCATTGGTCCGTGGTCAAATTGCAGATTTGGCTAAAACCCGTAATGTGAGTTTAGACAGCGCACTTGAAGATGTAATTTTGGCAATGGTTCCTCAAAAGCGTTTGCTCTCTGTTGAAGAAATTGCTGACTATGCGATTTTCCTTGCGAGTAGCAAAGCAGGTGGGGTAACCGGCCAAGCTGTTGTTATGGATGGTGGTTACACCGCTCAATAATTTAAATATTTTATAAAAGCCGCTTATTTAAAATAGGCGGTTTTTTTATTCGTTAAAAATTTACGATAGTATGCTGTTCAAAATAATAATTTATCTCTACTCTATTTGTTTATAAAAACCTAATAAAATAAATTTGTTAAGGTATGAAATTATACTTTAAAGGTATTTAACTTATTTCCATTTTTAAAATCTAATAGAGTATGAGAAAGTAATCTTTACTCTCTTTCTTGATTCGGTATTTTCAGGAAAATTCGCCAATTAAAGGATATTAATTGGCATACAAGTTGCTTTTTAAGCAATAAGTTATTTAGCTAGGTGAAAAGGATATGATATCACTCAGCCAACAGATGGAACTCAATCATTATTCACGCAAGGCTGAATTTGCGCAGAATCTGATGTCCACAATTTGTGGTGAACACCGTCTAGAGACCATTTACAAAGACACTTTAGATTTTCACTATGATGGAATGCGTTTGCCTAATAAAAAAATGGCAATCGGTACAATCAGTTATGGTGCAAATGTTGCCATTAACATCTCAAATTTAAAAGCGTATAGCATTAGTTTGCCTATACAGGGGCGACAAGCTCTCAACATTCGTGGTGCACATTATCAATCTGATGAAAACAGGGGCCTTATTGTTTCAAATAACGATCAGCAAGATTTGATTATCGATAAAGATTGCAGAAAATTTCAGGTGGTTATTCCTGAACGAAGTATGCAGATTGTTCTTGCAGATCTACTCAATAAACCAATTGAAAGTCCTATCATTTTTAATCCTGAAATGCACTTAGACTCTGAGCAACTGATTGGAGCATGGTGGAAGAACATTCAAAATTTTGTACAGTTAAAATCGCAATATAGCAATTTTTATGGTTTGCAGATGTTGTCTGAAGACTATGAAAATTTTGTAATTAAAGCGTTATTATTGTCTCAAGAAAACAACTACTCTGAAGCCTTAAAGTCACTCTCACATCAAGACGAGCCAGCGTATATTCGTAAGGTTCGTAATTTTATTATTGAACATGCTCACGAAGAAATCTGTGCAGAAGATTTGCAGCGTCTGGCTGGGGTTTCAAAATCAAAATTGTATGACGAATTTCAACAGTACTACAGCACCAGTCCAATGTCGTATTTAAAAAAATATCGTCTCCAACAAATTTATAAAATCTTGAGCACCACAGGAGCAGATAGAAAGGTTTCTATTTCAAAGCTTGCGTATGACTGGGGCTTTAACCATTTAAGCCGTTTTTCTCAAGAATATCGTGAAGAATTTGGAGAAAACCCAAGTGAGACCAAAGGCAAAATTTTCTGATATTTAATTTTCCAAATTAAAAAACTGATTTAGGCAACTAAATCAGTTTTTTATTTATCGATTAATATTTATAGGCTTTCCTCAAACTTTAACACTTGTTTGTGTTTAGATTTTTCATAGATCACTTTCAGGCTAAGTGCAATAAATGAGATGAAGGTTGGTAAAGCGAGAATAAAGAAAATACCGCTTAAACTTAAGTTAAAAGTGAAAATGAGCGAACCAAAGAAAGCGCCTAAAATTGCACCGATACGACCAATACCATGCATCCATGAAACACCAACCGCGCGGCATACTGCTGGATAGAACATAGCCGCAAGTGGCAGTAATGAAGACTGCGCACCAGCGAGTAAAGCACCAATTAAGAAAATAGTAAGACCCAATAAGAAAATATTTGAGCTCACCAAACCTGCAACAATGAATAGGACGAAAGCAATCAGATATGAATATTTAATGACTGTAGTTGGGTTCAGTTTATCCATGTACCATCCCATAATGGTTGCGCCAATTACACCACCAAAAGGGAAAATCGCAGCAATTAAACTAAACTGTTGGGTACTGAAACCTGCTGTTTTTAAAATCGTTGGCATCCAGCTTGTTAAAAGATAGAACACCAAAAGACTAGTAAAACAGCAGAGCCAAAGCATGCTTGAACCCCAAAGATATTTTCCTAAAACCACTTTAACCGGATTTTTATCTGAGGTATTTTCTGCTTGAGTTAAAACAAGTTTTACAGGCTCTTGGAAAGCATAGCCTTGAATGTTTTCTAAGATACGCTGTGCTTTATCTTGTTGATGACGTGTAATTAAGTATTGCGTTGATTCAGGTAATTTAAGCAACAAAGCAATCACTAAAATTAGGGGAATGCTTCCGCCAATAATAATCACTTTGGCCCAGCCATAGCTTTCTAATAGATAAGCTGACAGCACACCGCCGCACGAAATACCTAGCATAAATCCACAGCCAGCAAGACCTGTAAGGAATGCTTTACGTTTTACAGGCATATATTCTGAGACAATAGTACTGATATTCGGCATAGCTGCCCCTAAACCAACACCTGTAATAAAGCGATAAATCATTAAGTCTTGAGTTGAATTGGCAAAGCCACACAAAATGGTAAATATGGAAAACAAAAGACTTGTAAAAACAATAACACCTTTACGGCCAAATTTATCGGCTAAGGGTCCCGAAATAATTGCACCGATCGACATGCCGACTAAGGCAGCACTTAAAACGGGAGCAAGTTGAGGTTTGGTAATTCCCCAGTCATCCAGTAATGCAGGAGCAACAAAACCAATAATTCCTGTGTCTAGACCATCACAGAAGAAGACAAAAAATCCTAGGATAAAAACCATCCACTGTAATGGAGATAGTTTCTCACGGTTGATAATCGTGTTTGCATCTATCGTTTTCATATGTATTCCTTCTTAAAATTATTTAATTCCCTGAGTAATTCAATGTATTCGTTACAAAACCTGTATCTTTGATTGAACTATTTTTAGCCAGTCTTCACTATCCAATAAGTCCTAATCTTCATCCATTTTTTCCAAATTAGATAAAAAGCATTTATTTCATTTTTAATTTAAAATTTTGAAATATAGGTGTTTCTTTGTTTTTAATTTTTTATCCAGTTTAATTGATTTTGATAATTGCGCAGAGATTGGATAATGCTTGCAGCTTTTGGACAGTCTAAAAAAAAATTCGGATAGAAGATAAAGCCATAACAATGTCAGGAGTTGACACTATGGCTGGTCAAACCATTCAAATTAAAACAGCATCTGGAAAGCAGTTCAGTGCATATCTAGCGACGCCAGAAACAGGAAAAGGACCCGGTGTGGTGCTTTGTCAGGAAATCTTTGGGGTTAATGCAGCCATGCGAGAAAAAGCAGAATATCTTGCAGAAGAAGGCTATACCGTTTTAGTTCCTGATTTATTTTGGCGTGTCGCACCTAATATAGAACTGGGTTATACACCAGAAGATTTTCAAAAGGCTTTCGAGCTTTATCAGCAATATGATGAAAATCTTGGGGTTGAAGATATTCAGGACAGCTTATCTTTTTTAAAGACTCGACCAGAATGTGACACTTCCACAGGCCTCGGCGTAGTGGGCTATTGTTTAGGTGGAAAGCTGGCGTATCTAGCAGGCTGCCGACTTTCTGACGTGGCATGTGCCGTAGGTTATTACGGCGTAGGCATTGAAAAAGCGTTAGATGAGTTAGCCAACGTAAAAGGGCGTTTGGTTTTACATATTGCAGAGCTGGACCAATTTACACCGCCAGATGCAAGGCAAGCGATTGTGAATGCAGCCAACCAGTATTCAAATGTACAAGCCTATGTTTATGAAGGTGTTGATCATGCGTTTGCACGCCCTAAAAGCAATCATTATCACAAACCGTCAGCACGTTTTGCCCACGAGCGTACAGTAACCGCTCTACATGACACGATTGGACCGAAATATGACTTAGTTGCTTTATGGGAAGAGCATATTCGTCATGAGTTTGATACGCGTGATGTGCCAGCAACCATGGCAACGATGGTCGCAGAACCTTATGTCAACCATATTCCAACTTTAACTGGTGGTGTAGGCCAAAGCCAGCTTGCTCGTTTTTATCAATATCATTTTGTTCACCAAAACCCGAAAGATATGAAGATTACTTCGATCTCTCGTACGGTTGGCTCAACGCAAGTGGTAGACGAGTTCATTATGAGCTTTACCCACGACGCTGAAATTGACTGGTTATTACCGGGTGTAAAACCGACTGGTAAATATGTCGAAATTCCAATGTTGGGTGTAATTCAGTTCAGAGGTTCAAAGTTGTGCCATGAGCATATTTACTGGGACCAAGCATCGGTGCTCGTTCAAATTGGTTTATTAGACCCAACAGGCTTACCAGTTGCAGGTGTCGAGACAGCACGAAAACTTCTTGATGAAGATCTTCCTTCAAATACGTTGATGCCATCTTGGTCAAGTAGTGAAGGCAAGCCAGTCAATTAAGGAGTATCTGTAATGAATATAGATTTAAAAGGAAAAGTCGCTGTGGTGAGCGGCGGCGCAACACTGATTGGTAAAGCTGTTGTACAAGCTTTGGTCAGTGCAGGTGCTCATGTCGCTATCTTAGATATTGATGCCAAAGGCAAGGCAATTGCAGAAAGCTTTAACCATGACGTGATGTTTATTCAAACCGATTTAACCAGTGATGCGGCTATTCGACAAGCTGTGGTAGATATTCACCAACATTTAGGTGAAGTGAGTTACTTGGTGAATTTGGCATGTACCTACTTAGATGATGGTTTTAAATCTTCACGTCAGGACTGGTTACAAGCACTCGATATTAATTTGGTCTCCACAGTTGAGCTGAGCCGTGCTTTATACACTGACCTAAAAAAGCAGCAAGGTTCAATCGTTAATTTTACTTCAATCTCGGCCAAAGTGGCACAAACAGGGCGCTGGTTATATCCAGTGTCTAAAGCCGCGATACGTCAACTCACACAAAGCATGGCAATGGATTTTGCTGCCGGTGGTATTCGCGTCAATTCAGTTTCTCCCGGTTGGACATGGTCTCGTGTCATTGCAGAAGTCAGTGGTAATAACCGTGAAAAGGCCGATAGCGTGGCAGCCGATTACCACTTGCTAGGCCGATTGGGCCATCCCGAAGAAGTCGCCAATGTTGTTTTGTTTTTATTGTCACCTGCTGCGAGCTTTGTCACCGGAGCAGATTACGCAGTCGACGGTGGCTATTCAGTGATGGGCCCTGAAGGATCACAGCCTGCTATTCCACGCTTAGCCGAATAGCACAGCGTTTTAAAAGTACATTTAGAAAATTATGGAGAATATTATGCGCCGTATTGCAATTGTTGGAGCAGGACAGTCTGGTTTACAGCTTGGTTTGGGGTTATTAGATACAGGTTATGACGTGACCATGATCACCAATCGAACTGCCGACGAAATCCGTCAAGGTAAAGTCATGTCAAGCCAGTGTATGTTTCATACCGCTTTACAAACTGAACGTGACTTGGGACTAAATTTCTGGGAAGAACAATGTCCAGCAGTAGAAGGCATTGGGCTAGCTTTAGTTAACCCTGAAAATGGCGGTAAAGCATTTGAATGGAGTGCTCGTCTTGAGCGCTACGCTCAATCAGTCGATCAACGCGTCAAAATGCCATATTGGATGGAAGAATTTGAACGCCGTGGTGGTCGATTGGTGATTCAGGATGTTGGTATAGAAGAGTTAGAACAACTCGCAAACGACTACGAACTTGTCTTACTCGCGGCTGGTAAAGGTGAAGTTGTTAAACAGTTTGAGCGTGATGATGCACGCAGTGTTTTTGATAAACCTCAGCGCGCTTTGGCTTTGACCTATGTCAAAAACATGAAACCGATTTCACCTTATTCACGTGTGACTTTTAACATTATTCCTGAAGTTGGCGAATACTTTTCATTTCCAGCACTTACCGTTAATGGTCCTTGCGACATCATGGTGTTTGAAGGAATTCCAAATGGGCCAATGGACTGTTGGCAAGATGTCAAAACACCGGAACAGCATTTGCAGTGCAGTTTGGATTTACTCAAGAAATTTGTGCCTTGGGAATATGAGCGTTGCACAAATGTTGAGTTGACCGACGTAGGCGGTTATTTGGCAGGACGTTTCCCACCGACCGTACGCAAACCAATTTTGACATTACCATCTGGCAAGCAAATTTTTGGGATGGCAGATGCCTTAGTGGTGAATGACCCGATTACTGGTCAAGGCTCAAACAACGCTGCTAAGTGTAGCAAAATCTATTTCGATGCCATTTTAGCCAATGATAATCAAAACTTTAGCGAACAATGGATGGTTCAAACTTTTGAACGTTATTGGGCTTATGCAGAAAAAGTCGTAGCTTGGACCAATAGCCTGTTAGTACCACCGCAGCCACATGTCGTTGAACTATTAGCAGCCGCAAGCCAAAACCAAAGCATTGCCTCAATTATGGCCAATAACTTTGATGACCCGCGCTCTTTTGCCCCTTGGTGGTTTGATGCAAATCAGGCTCAAACATTCTTGGCCTCAAAAACCACAGCAAAAGTGGCCTAAGGTCAAAACAGCAAAGGGAGAATTAAAAATGGACACAATTGAAACTTTAGGCTTACAAGCAATTAACACTGAAAACCCAAGAGAAATCCGTAATTTACTTGGGCAATTCGCAACTGGCGTTACCGTGATTACAACTCGTGGTAAAGATGGTCGAAAAATAGGCATGACAGCCAATTCATTTTCATCGCTGTCTTTAGATCCGCCACTAATTTTGTGGAGTCTTTCAAAAACAGCGCCAAGTTTGTCTGATTTTGTAGAAGCTGAATATTTTGCCATTCACATGTTGGCACAAGAGCATCACCAGCTTTCGGGACATTTTGCTCGAGGTGCTGAAGATAAATTTGCAGGCATTGCTCATCAACAATGCAATGCAGGCGTTCCAATTTTATCCGATGCACTCGCAACCTTGGTTTGCCGCAATGTAAATCAGTATGAGGGCGGAGATCACCTGATTTTTATTGGTCAAATTGAACAATACCAACAGCGCCAAGGTGAACCATTGGTATTCCACGCAGGAAAGTATCGGATTGCCGCTGAGCATCCAGAATTAGCACATTAATTCACAACAATCACGATCAATCCGGTCGTGATTTTTTTATAGGAAATAAGAAGATGAAAAGCACTTTAATTAAACATGGCTTTTTAGCAGGGACATTGTTGGGTTTGCCATTAGTTTCTCATGCCTACGATTTACCGACCGTAAACTTAGGTATGACCAGCTTACTCGATGGAGGTTTACCCGCAGGGCCTGGCTGGTATGCTCAAACTTACTTTCAAAATTACGATAGTAATAAACTGGTCGATGCCAATGGACAAAAATTAGGTTTACCTAAAACAGATTTAAATTATCAAGTACTGGTTGAACAGATTAGTTATTTATCGAATGTCCGAGTAAAGGATAAAGCCAGCCTAGGTATGAATTTTTTAATTCCTTTTGTCAGCAAAATGGACATGGATGATGGCTTGAATAATGCTGCTATTAAAGCCCAAAGTGGCTTTGGGGACATTATGATTGGACCTTTTATTCAATTCGATCCAGTCATGGGCGCGCAAGGGCCGAAGTTTGTACATCGTTTTGAGTTTCAGGTGAATTTACCTACGGGCGAATACGATCGGCAAAAAGATATTAACCCCAGTAATAACGCTGTTTCATTTGACCCTTATTGGGCTGCAACGTATTGGTTTAATCCTAAATGGACCGCATCTACACGTATCCATTATCTCTATAACTTTAAGAATAATGACCCAAGCTATGCTTTTGCTGGAGCAAATGATATGCAAGCTGGGCAAGCAATTCATGCAAACTTCGCAACAGACTATGCCATTACCGAACAGTTTCGCTTAGGACTAAATGGCTATTGGCTAAAACAAGTCACTGATACCGAAGTGGATGGTGAAAAAGTCAAAGGTAGACGTGAGCAAGTCTGGGCGATTGGTCCGGGTGCGATGTTTAGTTTTTCTAAAAATGATCACTTGGTTGCAAATGCTTATTTTGAGCAAGATGCTGAAAATCGTCCAGAGGGAACACGACTACAAGTTCGTTATGTCCATCATTTTTAAATCATAAAAAAGCCTTTTATATCAATCAATATAAAAGGCTTTCGTCTATTTTTAGTTTACGAAAAAATTGAAGTAATTAAGCCTGAACCTTCAATGTGACCAGAACGGCGAGTAGACGAAGGTAACTCACCATAACGGCGTTTATATTCTTGAGAAAAACGGCCTAAATGGCTAAATCCCCATTTAAATGCAACGTCAGTAACCGACAGATTTTCATTATGCATCAGCTCTAAATGAGCTTGTTCAAAGCGTAATTCTTTTAAATAAGACATTGGGGTTGTCCCCAAATAGTTTTTAAAACCAGTAAATAGGGTTCTTACGCTCACGCCTGCATGTTCAGCTAAAATTTCGACATTAAGTGGCTCATGTAAATGTTCTTTTATATAGGCTTCTGTACGCTTCACAAAATAAGGAGAGACTGTTTTTTCTTTATACTGATCTATTTTATGTAACGCATTATTAGGTTGGCCATAAATAAGTGCATTAAATAGATTTGACTCAAATTGTTTAAAGGCTAAAGGATGATGAAGCGGGTGTTGTTCACAAGCCAAAGCATCCATCAATGTTCTAACGAGCTGTAAAAAGTAGGCTCCACTTTGTGTAGCAAAGTCTAATTTGGGGTCGAAAACGAGTAAGTTGTTTTCTGAATCAGCAATATGTTGACGGCAATGGTAAGTAAAATCATCCTTTGAAACTTTTAAAATGAGCTGTGGTGAGTTCGCGTGCCAGCGCATACGTAAAGATTGCTGAGGTGAAATAAGAGAAGCAACTTGAGAATAAGAAATAAACCTTTGTGAACCAAACTCGATTTCTGCATAGCCTTGAGTTGGAATTTGAATTAAGTAAAAGTTATCCAGATGATCTGGTTCAATAATGACATCTGCACCATATTCCAAGCGACTAATAGACAATGCGCCTGTTTTAACATGGTGCATGGTTGCACTGAAATCTCGCTTCTGCTGAGAGATTTTAAGATCATGTGGTTTAAAAATTTGCCCGACATTTCGGCAAGTTTCGCTTAAATCGTGGTGATCAAAGACCAGATTATGATTGGTAAAGATAGACTCATTTTGAAAATGACGCCCACTGAGTTCTGGGGAGTTGGCTTGGTTCATATTTATCCCTTTTGGCTCACTCCTGTATTTACTTGTATTGCAAAAGCCTTAAACCTTCACTGTTCAGCAAGTAAATACGGCACTTAAAAAATTAAGTTACTCGCAAATTACAATGAGATATAAGCAAAATACAGACCAATTTAACCGCTAATTAATATGATTTTCTCAAACTTTTACATCGGATTTTGTCCATCAATTTAATACATTTGAGAAATAGAATAGGGGGATATAAAAGGTGCTATAACTTAATCTCATCATGATCTTATTCCTTAAGATCTATCAAAATTTATAGCAAATCCGAGTGAGCTGGTCAATTTATTTTGTCGGAATTAATTATTTTATATTGTTGATATATAAAAACTTTTAATTTAAATGCAAAAATTCAATATACCCCTTGCAGAGTATATTGAATCATTTCAGGTTTAGTAGTTTTTAAATTATTTATACTTTTAACGTGAGGTATTGCTTTGTAAAAACTTCTCGCTATAAATACGATAGTTTTGCAAAGCTTGCTCATCCAACCAATTTTTAACGGCTTCAATCATTGGTGGTGGGCCACATAAATACATATCAAAAGCCTGCTCAGCCAGTTGATCTTTATTTAAGTGCTCGTGAATATAGCCTGCTTTACCTTGCCAAGCTTCAGTTGCTTTAGTCACAATTGGGTGATAACTAAAGTTGGGTAGCTGTTCAGCATAGGCATGTAAACGTTGTTGTTCACATAAATCGGTTTCATTATTTACGCCGTAATACAACTGAACGGCAGGCGAGTTGGGCTGATCAACCAAGTTATCAAGCATTCCCAAGAAAGCTGATAAACCTGTTCCACCCGCCACAAAAACCAGTGGTCGCTGTACTTCACGTAAATAAAAACTACCAAGTGGCGCTTCAATGAGTAGGGTTTGTCCGACTTTACAACGATCACGCAAATAATTGCTCATCACACCGTCTGGCAATAGACGAATTAAGAATTGCAATTGATTGGTTGCGTTTGGTCTATTCGCAAATGAATATGAGCGCCAGTCTTCGGTATCCGGTATTTGCAAACGAGCATATTGACCCGGCAAAAACTGAAGTTGTGCAGTATGACTGCTCGCATCAAGATGCAAAATTGCTGTCGTTTCAGAAACCAGTTCAACCGCAGTCACTTTGGTTTCAATTTTTAAAGTATCTCCAGCATTGCAAATAGCAGAATCATGATCGAAATAAAAAGCTGCATCTGATTTCACACGCGTCTGGCAAGCTAACATTTTTCGCTCAGCCAAATCACGTTCACTTAATGCATCTTCATCGACATATTCTTGTTCATAAATCCCAGTTTCACATTGTCCCTGACAGGTACCACAAACACCTTCACGGCAGTCTAGCGGTAGGTTAATTCCTTGGCGAACTGCTGCATCAAGCAACAATTCGTCATTATTCACCGAAATGAAAAAGGTTTTGCCATCGGCAAAGTTAAGTGCAACTGAATGTCCCATTTTCATTCCCCTTAAACGTGATAGAAGTCTAAAACGGAATCAATTTTGTCATTCAGCAAAATGCTGTGCTGACGACGAATGCGGAAACCATCTGCGGTTTGGCGTAAAAGATAAGTGGCATGTCCGTAAAAACAGCCTTCTAAGCCTTGACGGTTATAGAGCGTTTGCCATGCAACTTTTGCTTCAATTAATCCATCTTCCAGTGTTTTAACTCGAATGTTGTTTATGCTGTGTAACGTACGTGGTAACGGTGTTGCAGACGCTGCTTTTCCTGTACGAATACGGAATACACGGTCTTCAAGTCCTGTACGGTCTGCATAATAAATATAAGACAAACCCTGATTTGGATCTTGAACATAGTTATGGTCATCAATCCACTGTGGAATATGATATTCACTATCTTCATCGTAAAGCTCTAGGTAGGCATCCCAGTCATAAGCGTCACAAAGTTCTGCTTTTTTGTACAAAAACTGAGATACAGCAAAATTTAGTTCTTGTGACATGGTTACACCTCATCCATTAGGGCATTGTTCTCAAAAGTAATATCCTGCATTTTTAATGCTTTCTTGTTTAATCCGTCGAGCATTAGACGTTGCCAGTGTCCATGCTGGTTTACATAGAGTCCTTCGTGGGTAAACTCTCGGCCAGTAATGACGGGTTGAATGCCTAAATCTTGTGAGTTTTTGGTCGCGCCATATTCCCAAGACTGACAGCCGCGAGAAATATCGCTCCAACGTTCAAGACGTGCTTGGAAACCTTTTTGCTGTTCACGGAATTCGACTAAATCGTCTGGTGTACCAAGGCCTGATACGTTAAAGAAATCTTCAAACTGGCGAATACGGTTACGGCGCGCTTCAGCAGATTCGCCTTTAACCCCAATGCATTGACTGATGACTTCGGTTTTATTCCATGCCACAGGACGAATAATACGAAGCTGTGAACTAATTTGGTCCATAAAGAATAGACTAGGGTACAAGTTTAAGTTTCTTAAACGATGCATTGCCCATTCAGCATATTTGTCACCGTATTTTTCGACCATATACGGCATAACTGTGCTATAGCCTGGTCGAACAGTTGGGTTCGGCATATCACTGAATAAAACACTATGGCCATTTTTGAAACTAAACCAGCCATCGTCAGTTTCTGAGTCACCGGCACCTAACTTGCTATAGTCAAGAGTATCGAGTTCTTCACCTTTTGATGCATTGACTTGTTGGCGATGTTGGACTGTAGAAACATAGTTATAGTGAACAGTACTTACATGGTAACCATCTAGGCCATTTTCATTTTGTAGCTTCCAGTTACCTGCAAAGGTATAAGATGACTTGCCTTGTAATACTTCGAGTTCATCTGTTGGGGACTGGTTAACCATTAAATCAAGAAACAGTTTTGCATCGCCCAAAAAGTCTTCTAGAGAGTCTGTTGCTTGAGTATCAAGGCTTACAAATACGAAACCACGGTAGCTGGCAATACGGCCTTGTTTTAAACCACGACTTGATTTATCAAAATCTTCACAATATTCACCAGGTGCTTTGACTTTAACCAAGCGGCCATCTGACTTATAGCACCATGCATGGAACGGACAGGTAAATGTAGACTGGTTGCCTTTGGCAACACGGGTTAAAGTGGCACCGCGGTGTTCACAAGCATTGACCATGGCATGTAGTTCGCCTTTACCATCACGGCTCACAATAATCGGTTGGCGACCAATTTGAACTGTTAGGAAATCATGATTGTTTGGGATCTCACTTTCGTGGCATGCATAAATCCAAACCTTTTCAAAAATAAGTTCCATTTCCAAGTCAAATAGTTCAGGCTCAGTAAACATATTACGTGCAATGCGAAACACGCCATCGTTAGGACGGAAGTCGATACATCCATCTACAAAATCATTCCATTGTTTTAAATTAGATGAGGTCATTTGCTCAATCCTATTCATTCAGCTTTTAACTGATTGAACCGCGATTAGGCTTTGGCCTCTATCCGTTTTTTCCAGATCTTTATCCACTTTGTGCAGTTTTAATTTTTTAATAAGACTATTTTTAAGAGCTAATCGAGATTTAAATTTGTATATGTCTTAGCTTGTTAAACTTCCCTATAATGTTAGCGAGCATAAAATAAACTTTTGTGAACTAAGTCTATGAAAGAACAAAACTTAAAATTACAGATTAGAATTCTTTTAGAGCAGAACATTGCGTTTGGTCCGGGTAAGGCAGACTTACTTGAGGCGATTGAGAAAACTGGTTCGATCTCACAAGCCGCAAAATCTATGAATATGAGCTACCGACGTGCGTGGCAGTTGGTCGACACTATGAATCAATGCTTCGAAACAGCTTTGGTGGAAACTCAAACAGGCGGAACACATGGTGGTGGGGCAGCCATTACAGCTTTGGGCCAGAAAGTCTTACAGCATTACCGACAAATGGAAATCAATGCTCGACAAGCCTTAGAACATGATTATCAAATTATGAGTAGCTATTTAAAGAAATAAGATGAGAAATATTTTATAAATCAAAGAATTTAAGAGCGAATCAGTTTTGCTTAACTATAATTTTTAATTGTTCAGAAAAAATACCCATCTTTATAAATAACTTCTACTTTTCATCGTCTATAGTTATCGCTATATTCTTGGGTATATATCGCTGCAAAAAACGACAAAAAGGTAAATATAATGGTAAGTGATACGAAGATAAAAAAGTTGGCTTTAGCCTATTCAGTCTTCAGCATAGGATTGGTCTTTAATGTTCCAGCCAAGGCTGAATCGGTTACCATTTATGCAGCAGCGAGCTTAACCAATGCGATTAACGATTTAGAAAAAATTTATGAAAAACAAAATAAAGTAGAAGTTAAAACCTCATATGCAGGCTCATCGACATTAGCGAAACAAATTGAAGCTGGGGCACCGGCAGATATCTTTATTTCAGCAGATACCCAGTGGATGGATTATCTGCAAAATAAAAAACGAGTTGCAACAAATGACCGTATAAATTTATTAGGCAACCGTCTGGTTCTAATTACCCCTAAAGGGCAGTCACTAAATATAAAACTAGATAAAACGACCGATCCCAATAAAGTATTTACAGGCAAGATTTGTACAGGGGATACCAAAAGTGTGCCTGTAGGCAAATATGCTAAACAAGCTTTTACCAATTTAGGTTGGTGGAGTCGTATTGAGCCAAAGTTAGTTGAAACAGAAGATGTTCGAGCTGCATTAAATTTTGTTGCGCGTGGTGAATGTCAGGTTGGCATTGTCTATGCAACCGATGCAGCCATTAGCAAAGACGTGAATGTAGCTGGTGTATTTCCGATAAATACACATTCGCCAATTATTTATCCTGTAGGGTTGATTAAAAAGAACTCAAACTCAGCAAAGTTCTATCAATTTTTACAAAGCAACCAAGCTAAAGCAGTCTTTAAAAAATATGGCTTTAGTGTGCTAGCTCCAGTTAAACCATGATGTTTTCTTTAACCCCAGAAGAACTCAGCGTTCTTCAACTTTCTTGTAAGGTAGCGGCAAGTTGTCTTGTGGTCAGTATTATTCCCGCAATTTGTGTGGGATGGTTTTTGGCACGAAAAGAGTTCTGGGGTAAGTCATTCATTGAAACATTGGTGTTTTTACCTTTGGTGTTACCACCAGTTGTTCCTGGCTATTTGCTTTTACAAGTTTTTGGGAGCCGCGGCGTTGTTGGACAATATTTGGCACCGCTCGGAATTGATTTTGCATTTAACTGGAAAGGTGCCGTTCTTGCTTCAGCAGTAATGGGTTTTCCGCTATTGGTACAATCTATTCGTCTAGCGATTGAACTGGTCGATCAACGTTTAGAAATGGCAGCAAAGACATTAGGTGCCTCATCTTTAGGGGCATTTTTTCATGTCACTTTACCGCTTGCCAGCAGTGGCATTTTAATTGGTGCCATTTTGTGCTTTTGCCGCAGTTTAGGTGAGTTTGGAGCCACTATTACTTTTGTAGGTAATATTTCAAATGAAACACGTACTTTGCCTTTGGCCATGTATAGCTTAATGCAACAACCCGATACCGAGGCCGCTATTCAAAGGCTAATTATTTTATCGTTAAGCGTGGCTTTTTTAGCGCTATGGTTTGCACAGTGGTTTCATCGTTATCAAAAGAAGCGCTTAGGGCGGTAAGATTATGTTGATTGATTGCCGTTTTCAGCTATACATGGGTCAATTTCATATTGAACCTAGTTTCCAGTCAGATGCTACTGTTATTGGATTATTTGGTGCATCTGGGTCAGGTAAAACGTCTATTTTACATGCCATTGCAGGGCTGAACACACCGCGTAGTGGGCTCATTAAAATACAGGGCCAAACATGGTTTGATTCAGATCAAAAAATTAACTTGAGCACGCAAAAGCGGCATGTTGGATTGGTCTTCCAAGATGCTCAGCTTTTTCCGCATAAAACGGTAAAGCAAAACTTATTATTTGGTCTTAAGCACCTGTCCCAACAAGAACGTCACTTTGAAGCAGATTATATTATTGAGTTATTAAAGTTAGACCACTTATTACAACGTATGCCTATCAAACTCTCAGGAGGAGAAAAACAGCGCGTAGCACTGGGTCGAGCATTGTTATATTCACCTAAGCTGTTACTGCTTGATGAGCCGTTATCGGCACTAGATGCAAACCATAAAGCTGAAATTATTCCTTTTTTTCAGAAGGTAAAAGAGGAAATAAAAATTCCGATGATTTATGTGAGTCATGATATTCAAGAGATTAAACAACTGACCGAAACAATGTGGATTTTATAATTTTTCATATTTCACACATTATTTCAGTCTAGTTAGTTCATGGTTGTTAGCTAGCCCATAAACTACCAGTTGGAGCAGATTTTCGGCGATCTTGGGCTTGTTGATAAAAACGCCAGAAAGCGAAAGCAAAAATGATAGCTAAGAAATCAACCACTAAGATTTCTCCACCATGTACCCATAAGCCACTTTGAGGAATAAAGTAGGCTAAAAGGGATGTAAGCGGAATCGCAAATAACACTAAAACCAAAGTTAACAACAGTTGTGGTAAAGCTTTTGCATAGCCAATCACAAAGGTATAAATCAAACTCAGTAGGAAAACCGCATAATAACCATACATAAAGAGGTGGTTCATACTTTCAATGTTAAGCGCTGCGAAAAGCCAACGACTGGCCAACATTGTACCTACGACGGCTAAAACACACCCTAAACATGCACCTATCGTTAAGTTCGCAAGGAACACTACATCTTTACGTTGAACAGGAACAGGATCTTCAGCACGCTTTTGTTTACGTGCGCGGGTTTCAACCCAAAGAATGTTACCTGTATAAAACAAGAAAGCGCCACCAACACCTAACACAAAATAAATCCAGCGTACGCCCGTACCACCAAAACTTCCAAAATGTAGACTAAACATGGCGTTGATTAACTTATTTCCAGCATCAGTCTGTGTGTTAATACCTTTATGATTAAAGTGCTCAACGGCGTAGGGGTTCATACGCATAAAGTCTTGATTTGCTCCACGTAACATCTGATCTGAGCTATAGAGAGCAATACGTGCATTGGCTTTTTCAGGTTTATCGAGGTTACTGAACTGGATATAGTCAACTGAATATTCAGGTGCTACTTTTTTTGTTTGAGCTAATATTTGCTGCACATCAATTTGTGTTTGTTTAGGTTGAATCAGCGCTGGGGGAGAACGCTGAAAAACTGGCTGTCCTTTGAGAGCAAGTTGTCCAATCGCATCATAAAAAAAGTCATGAAAAGCAAACACAATAACGCTAATACTAATAATGATATGGAATGGTAAGCTCGTAATTCCAATCACGTTATGCGCATCTAGCCAAAAGCGCTTTTTATTTTTGCCAGGCCGAATGACAAAGTAATCCTTTACTAAGGTTGGTAAAAGTATGATCACTCCTGAAAGCAGGGCAAGAAAATATAAAATTGAAACCACGCCCATCACATAGAGACCTAATCCGTGATGGCCTGCCATGCCCGGTATGCCTGCTGTTTCATGCAATTGTTCAATTAGCCAGCCTGCTTTAGATAAGTTTTCTTGAGCAACAATTAACTCGCCATTGTTATTTAAGCTTGCCATCCACGTAGACTGAGCCGCATTAAAGCCATCTCCACGTTCATGTTCACTCCAAGTAATGGGTGCATAGTGAAATTCATTGGACGATAAATTGAGTGTGAAGTTCTTTTGCGCAGCAGGATAGGCAGTCTGTACTTTTTGAATAAGCTCATTATATTGATCGGGTGAGACTTTCGGTAGAACTTGCTGTGTTGGCGTAGCCCACTTACTAATATGGTGCTGAAACATGCTGAGCCCACCAGCAAAGAAACAGATAAAAAGCAAAATACCTGCACATACACCCACCCAAGTATGCATGCTTTTTGCTAATTTCATGATGTCTGAACGTACTTTCATGGTTAACCCCGTAAGACAAAAATACAGCTATACGCTAGGGCATTAGCAATGAATAAATAGATCAGCGCTTTTCGTCCGGTCGTAAAAAAATAACTGCCAAACATAATAGGCATCCAAAACCAAGGAACACTCCACATACCCACTTGCACCAATAAATCCATGGCAACATAAGGTTGGCCTAATAAAACAATCAAATTACCAATCGCGATAGAAAGACTTAGACCAAAAACACCACCAGCAAAAGTTTTACTCCACCAGTCTGGCTGGATAGGAGACTGAATTTTAGCTTTCATGAAATCAGTTTCCGTTTAAAAAGCGCCATAAAAGGGAGGAAAGACCACGCAAAAATGATGAGCATGAACCAGCAAAAAGCGGCAACCACTTTCGGTAAGCTTGCAAAAAGTGCAATGAATCCAATACTTAATAGCACTAAACCCAAATACTTAAAGAAAGTAGGAAGGTGTTGAGACAACAAATTTTGGTTGCTATGACTACAATAGATACTGACCGCTCCCAACAGGGTCAAAAAAAGTCCTATAAGTTTCATAATCGCTGTTTATAAGTAAATTAAAGTCAAAATTTACCAAATAGTATAAGTAAATAATAATTATTATCAAATGATAAATATAATTATTTATTGATTTGCAGTAAGTAAGTTAAGATAGGAGATAACTCATTAAAAATATTTATTTTGAAGTCGAATACAGTGAGTCATTATCTATACATTCCTGAACAAATCAGTACATCAATTTATGAAATTTCGAGTCCTATTTTTCTTACATCAGAGTTATTTTGTTATGGGTTAGATTTATCGCAAACAACGCATTTGTATATAGACCAACAATTAGAGCATCCTCTAAAAATTGCTCAAGCGTGTGTCAAACGTAAAAATGAGTACTTATGTGGCAGGGTATTAGCTCAAGCTGTTTTAAATCATCATTTCTGTTTAGATCAGCCAATAACCTCGATGCACGAACCTTTACCCATCTGGCCATCTCATGTTTTGGGTAGTATTAGTCATTCACAAAATAAGTTAATTGTTGCGCTATCTAACAATGCAGTTTATTTGGGAATTGATATTGAGCACTGGGTGACCTCAGAATTTGCTCGAGAGAGCGCACATCTTGTTTTAACGCCATCTGAGTTTGATTTATGGAAAAATAAAGCGGCTGAGTTTTTTGATTTTGCCCGCTATGTGAGCTTAATTTTTTCTATAAAAGAAAGTCTATATAAAGCGGTTTATCCCACTGCAAAGCAATATATAGATTTCTTAGAAGCATCTATCGTTGATATTAATTTTGAAAATAAAACATTAACGCTCACTTTTTTGCCAAAAATTCAGCAGCGCTATCAACTCTTGGAACAATATCAAGGTGGCTGGGCTGTAGAACAAGACCATATTATGACTTGGGTTTTTCAGGCACGTCATTCTGCTTAAAGCAAAGAAGGCAACAAATTGCCTTCTTTTTTATTTAGAGATTAATTTTCTTGTAATTTAGGATCTTGGAATCCAGTTTCACGCATATCTTGAGAGTTGAATAAGAACATAAATCCTACTGCAAAGCTTAATATGCCAAAGAAGAGGATACTTCCTGATATTGGTAAAAACCGAGTTAATAGACCTAAAGTTGTAGTGGCAATCGAATCGCCTAACGCATCTTGCGCAAGCCAAATTGCGTTAATACGCCCTAAATATTCATCAGGTGTATGTCCTTGCACAATGCTGTATTGAAGCAAGTTGGCAATCGACATCAAATATCCGAAGACACACAAAATGGGTAAAGTCACGATGAGCCAAGGTGAAAGTCCAATCATAATCATGCAGCTAAAAACACCTAAGCACGTATAGAGCATGGCTAAGCCTGGTTTGAGTAACCTTGTTGTCCATCCACTTAGTAAGGCACCCAAAGTTGAGCCTAAAGGCACGGCTGAATACATAAGTCCGAGTTCAAATGCACCACCGTGAAAAATTTCATCTGCCATTTGCGGAAAAATAATGCGAATAGCACTGCTAAAACTAAGCAATGTTCCAATTAAAATGGTGCTGCCAACCACTTTATTTTTAAAAACAAACTTAAACCCTTGAGCTAATTGGCGAAGAGGACTTTCGCCATTTGATGAATGTTGCGGTTTAAGTGCAGGCAGCCCCATTAATAAAAACACAGTGAGTAAAGTACCCACGGTTGAGACCCAATACACAGTTGCTACACCGCTAGCAGCAATTAAAATACCGCCGATTGCTGGTGAAATAACGGTTGCAAGCCGTACGGATACCATACTGATCGCACGGGCTTGTACAATATTTTCGCGCCCTACAATCACAGGCATGATCGCCATCATTGCCGTTACACCCAGTGCACCAAAGAAACCATCCCATGCTGAGAGAAAATAAATGGCATAGAGCGAAGGGTGCTCAAACATGGCGTTGATGGCGAGGCCAGCAAAGCCTAAACCACACACACCACGTGCCAATAAAATCAGCCATTTTCGATCTTTGCGATCTGACAGCAAACCACCAAGTAACAAGCCAATAAACATGGCTATGCCTTCAAAAGCCATTGCGACGGCAACGTTAAGCGAGTTACCCGTAATGTCATAGACCTGTTTTGGAATAGCCACGACCAACATGCCAATGGTTAACAATGACAATGTGCGGGCAATAAATACATGTCGGAAATGAGCATTACGTTTTAAAAGACTAAAATCGGTCAATATAGATTTGAAGCTCATGGCGTGTGCTCCTCTAAACCGCGTGCTTGACAGATCATGCGGTTTAAAATCGGGCCAAGTGTTTCAAGCTGCTGCGGAGACAATATATCGGTATGGTCCGCTTCACTTAGTCGAACAATATTGAGTTTTTTAACTAAAGGTGACCATTGTTGTTCTGGTTGGATATACGGCAGCAAGTCTTTTTCAGCAACAACTAAGTGTAGTTCACCATTAAGCTGCGGCATTTTATACGGTTTTAATAAACGGACGGCATCGCGATAGTTCGCGAAAATATCTTCTTGTAAACGGCGGGTTTCTTCACTTAATGCCGTATCTGCATCGGCTAAAATATCATTGAAGAATTGAAGCTGTTCTTGTTCAGCTTCAGCATTCATTTCTTCTACCGACAAATCTAACCACTGATGAATTTCAGCAGGGTAAGTGTCTAACAAGCCGAGATAATCAACTTTTTCACCTTGTTCAGTGAGCTTTGCTGCAACTGCATAAGCCACAGTGCCGCCAAGTGAATAACCTAATAAAGTATAAGGTCCTGTTGTTTGTTGCTTGCGAATAATCTCAAGTTGTTTTTCAACCAGTTCGTCCATGTCATTGCTATTTGCCAATAGGCCATCTGGTCGAGGTGACTGCAATCCAATAATGGGTAAATCAGAATGCAGATAACGATTCAGAACCGTATATTGCCATGCCGAACCAGAACCTGGGTAGAAACAGAACAATGGATGCCCAGAGCCAGAACGGATTGGTAAAATTGGTTGCATGCCAGTTTGTTCAACTTCTGCTAAACGTTCTTGTGTAAGCAGTAAAGCAGCTAAACGTTGAATCGTGACATGACTCATCAACTGGCCAATTGGAATGGTCCGCTTAAATACTTTTCGGATTTCAATTGCAAGCTTCATCACCAAAATGGAATGCCCACCAATAGCAAAGAAATCTTCGTTAACACCAATATTTTGATTGGTATTTAAAACTTGTTGGAAAATACGTGTCAGTTCATGTTCAAAAGCAGTGGTGGCGTACTGTTTTTCTGTATTTGAAGGGTTAAGTTGTGGTTGCGGCAGTGCTTTACGGTCCAGTTTACCATTATGACTTAATGGGAATTTCTCGACCAACATATAGTGTGTTGGCACCATATATGCAGGAAGCTGTTTCGCCAATTGTTTCTTTAACTGGTCGATGTCCACAGGTGCTTTTGTTTGCAAGTAAGCAACCAACTGAACACCAGCTTTATTTTGTTCAGTAACGATAGGATGTACAACCACATCAAGACCGCTGATTAAGCGTAATTGTTGTTCAATTTCACCCAGTTCAATACGTTGCCCACGTATCTTTAACTGGTCATCAGCACGGCTCACATATTGAATACTACCGTCTGCATGCCAACGGGCAATATCACCAGTACGGTACATGCGTTGACCTGCTGCGAATGGGTTGGCCACAAAACGTGTTGCTGTTAAGTCTGCTCGATGTAAATATCCCATGGCGAGTTGGTGGCCTGCTAAATAAAGCTCACCGTCTACTCCAATAGGAACAGGGCGTAAGTATTGATCTAAAATATAAAGCTGGGTATTCCAGACTGGATATCCAATCGCAACGCTACTTTCTTGCGAATGTAATCCCAGTGTTGCGTCCATATAACTTACATCTACCGCAGCTTCCGTTGGGCCATATAAGTTATGTAGCTCACAGCTAAAGTGGTCGGTAAATGATTTTGCTAAAGCCGTTGGTAATGCCTCACCACTACAGAACACTCGGCGGATTGGCAAACTTTGACGCTGAGCAGATGACAAAATTTCGGTAGCAGCATTTTCAAAAACAGCCAACATTGATGGTACAAAATGTAATGTTGTTACCTGATATTTTTGAATGAGACTTAATAATGCCAATGGGTCACGGTGTGCATCCACAGGTGCCATAACTAATCGTGCACCCACTAAATATGACCAGAAAAACTCCCATACTGAAACATCAAAAGTGCATGGCGTTTTTTGCAAAATCGTATCGTTGGCTGACAGTGGATATTCTGATTGCATCCATAAAATACGGTTCACAATGGCTTGGTGAGAAACCATGACGCCTTTTGGCTGACCTGTTGTACCCGATGTATAGATTAAATAGGCCGGATGCTGTGGGGTAATGACTGTCGTTTTATAGCTGCTTAAATCAACCTTTGTTTCATCAAACAATTCATTAAAACCAAAGGTGGCTATTGATGGATGGGCAATAGCAGCTAGATCTTTTTGTTCACCAATCACAAGTTTAGATTTGGCATCCCGCAACATAAATTTGATGCGTTCAGTCGGATGTTGTAAATCAATAGGTAAATAAGCTGCACCTGCTTCAATCACTGCTAAAATAGCGATACTCAGTTTGACTGATCTTGGTAGGGCAACCGCAACAATATCTCCAGCCTGTACACCCGCGCTTTGCAATTGCTGTGCTAAAGCACAAACTTGCAAACGCACTTCACTGAAACTGAGCTGATGATTTTCATCAAATAACGCCGTTTGTTCAGGCGTAATTCGAGCTTGTTCTCTGAGTAATTGCTGTAACGTGCTCTGGCGAACATAGTATTGGGTTTGATTCCTTTTCTGGATTAAATCGCGTTCTTCGGCCAGTTGTAAGCGATAGTGAGCTAGAGAAGTCTCTGGTTCATTTAATGCAATTTCAATCAATTGAACCATTCGCTCAAGGAAGTGTTCAGGCTGATCAATTACACCACGCTGTTCAAGCAATAGCTCAATTTGATGATCAGGGATAACTAACAAAGCAAGCGGGTAATGGCTATAACCACGATTTGTGAGTCTTGAAATCGCAGCATCACCAAGTTTTTGCTGTAAATACTGATTATCAGGATAGTTTTCTACGACTAACAAACTATCGAAAAGATTGCCTTGCCCCACTAGTTGCTGAATTGCGCCTAGTCCTAAACCATCATGCTCTAAATGTTCAACATGTAATTGTTGTAACTGAGTCAATTGTTCCCAAAGTGTTTGCTGCATGTTGAGCTTTACACGTACTGGAATCGTATTTAAAAACAATCCGATCTGCTGCTCTAAACCATTGATAGGTGCTGAACGCCCAGAAACAGGTGTACCAAACACAATATCTTCACGATGAGCATAAATATTTAAAGTCATTGCCCAAATCATTTGCATGAAGACATTGAGCGTGATGCCTTGCTGGCGTAATTTGTGTTGAAGTTTCGCACCCAACTCAGCACTTAAACGATATGAAGTTTCCTGTACAGCTTGCTGTGCTTGATTAAATAAAATAAGTGGCTGTAAATCTGCTAAATCACGTTGCCAAATTACTTTTGATGTTTCATGGTCACGTCCAGATAAAGCTTTAATCACTGTTTCATAACTATATTCAAGCACTGGCAATTGTTGATTAGTTTGCTGATAAGCCTTAATAAAGTCTTGTAAAAACAGCGGAGTTGACCAACCATCAGTTAACAGATGATGCACCATAATCAGTAATTCGGATTGTTCTGGGGCATGTTGAATTAAGGTTGCCCGAATTAAGCCGTAGGGTTGGTCGAGGTGAATCGGTTGCTGTAATGCCTCTTGAATAGTTTGCTCAAGAAGATCGGGAGTGACTGAGCAAAACTGAACTGGCCAAGCTTGAGTAGGATGTAATGAATAGATAAAAACAGGTTCTTCAGCTAATTCACTATCAAAATGCCCACCTAGTTGCGGGTGACGTTTTAATACGGTAATCAACGCTTGCTGTAAACGTACTGGATCAATGTCTCCATTTAAACTAAGACGAGTAAAGGCATTATAGTTCGATTGATTTTCTACTTGAGACAAGAACAGCATACCTTTTTGCAAAGGAAGCAAAGGTAAAATAGTGCTGTTCTTTCCATATTTTTCTTGAACCTTTTGTTCTAGGTCTGCTGAAAATAACGGTTTTGAAACAGCCGTTTGTTGTTCATCTAAACGGGTGAGTTGCGGTGCCATAGCGGCGACTGTTTTAAATTGGAATACATCACTTGGTCTTAAGCCGTAACCACGTTGGCGTAATTGAGTACAAAGCATAATGGCCGAAATACTATCGCCACCTGTCATAAAGAAGTCGTCATCAATTCCAATTGCGTCAAGCTTAAGAACAGATGCAGTAATTTGACATAAAAGTTGTTGTTCAGACGTTTCGGCCATTCGGCTATGGGTACGAATTTGAGGCTTTGGCAGTGCTTTTTTATCGACTTTACCACTTACATTTCGTGGAAATTCGGACATAACAGTCAGGGCAGAAGGCACCATATATTCAGGCAGGTTTTGACGTAACTGACTTAAATATTGCTGACTTAATTGCTCACTGTTTTTTTCATCAAGTTCAATATCTTTGACCACACAATAACCGAGTAAACGATGACTGTTATTAATCGGTTCTGCAATCACGACTGCGCTTTCAACATTGGCTAAAATCGAAAGTGCATTTTCAACTTCACCGATCTCAACTCGATAACCACGAATTTTAATCTGGTCATCACAGCGTCCCATAAATTCAAGTTTACCCGAACTATTCCAGCGGACTAAATCACCCGTACGGTACATGCGCTGTCCATGTTCAAATGGATTCGCTACAAAGCGGGCAGCACTTAAATCAGCTCGACCTAAATAACCATTGGCAATGCCAAAGCCAGAAATATAAAGTTCACCAATCACGCCTGTAGGGCATCGTTGTAAATGACGATCTAGTACATAGGCCTGTGTATTACCAATAGGGTTACCAATGACAGGGCGAGCTGTCTGTTTTAATTCTGCTCGGAAAGTATCAACCGTATATTCGGTTGGGCCATACAAATTATGAGCAAAAAGCGCTGGCTGAGCATTTAGCTGTTGCCATAAAGCTAAAGGTGCAGCTTCACCACCAATCAAAATAAGACTTGGGTGATGCTGATTTTCAGCAAATAAACCATTCGTCATCATTTGCGCACAAAAAGATGGCGGTAAATCAAGTGTATCGATTTGTCGTTGCTGAATTTCTTGCACTAAACCAAATGCATCTCGACGCATGTTTTCATCAAAAATATGTAGCTCTTGGCCCCATAACATCCAGAAAACTTGCAACCAAGATGAATCAAAAGAGAAAGAGTGTGTATGCGCTGCACGTAACGGACGCTCAGGGAAACGCTGATTTACAGCTTCTAATACGGGCCAGTAAATGGTTGGTTTATGCGACAAAATGAGGTTGAGTAAAGAACCATGTGTATTCATTACCCCCTTAGGGCGGCCAGTACTACCTGAGGTAAAAATTACATACGCGACATCTTGGAAATCAAATTTACGATTTTCGGCAGCAATATCACTCGCATCTTGCTTTCGAATTTGCGTTTGAACATCTTCATGATCAAGGTATAACTGCTGAATATTTTGTGGTAATTGCTGTGCAAGTGCTTGTGTGGTTAATACAAATAATGGATTGGCATCTTCACACATCATCTGCATACGATCGATTGGATAATCTAAATCGAGAGGTAAGAAACTCGCACCAGAATTGAGTACAGATAACATCACCACAACTGAGTCAATCGAACGAGGAATAGCTCCAGCAATGACAGTTTGCTTTTTGGCCCCATTTTCTTGTAAAAAACGAGTGAGTTGATTCACTTGTACTGCAAGTTCAGCAAAACTAAGATGCTGAAGGCTTGGACGTTCGCCACTCACAATTGCGGTACGTTCGGGATACTTTTTAATTTGCTCATAAAAAATATCTAGAACATTATTATATTGTTCAGGGTGACTAACACGTGGACCAATACCACTTTGAGTTAGGGCAGCAAGCTCTTGTGGTGTCGTAATATTAAAATTGCTACATGCGTGTTCTGGACGAATTAGAGCCTGTTCAAGCAATAAAGTTAAGCGTTGACCATGGTTAAATAGTTCATCTTGTGTATAACGCTGCGAATCTGCACGTAGTTCAATAATGAGTTCATGATCTTGAACAATAAAAGAAAACTCAAAATCATCAATTGGCCCTGTAGAAATATGGTGTGTTTTGACTTTTTCACCATCTAACATCAGGTCTTGATCAAAAGCTTTATAGTTTAAAATAGGGCCGTACATTCGTTCATGAATATCGATACTATTTAAATCTCTTAAAATTTGTTCAGCATCGTATTTCTGATGTGGACGAATTTGTCGTAATTGCTCTTGTACATGTTGAGCCAAGCTTACCCAACTGTCTTTTTCAGCAACTTTAAACTTCACAGGCAAGACATTTACCGTAGGTAAGGTTGAGCGAATCGCTTTTGAACCTAAACGGCGCATAAATGGAATACCGTTAACCAAATCAGCTTTATCAGTCAGTTTGTAAATATAATGTAATGACAATGACATCATTATGTCATTCAAAGCTAATTTAGATTGCGCAGCTAAAGCCTGAATTTGCTCTAAAATTCCTGTCGAAAAACGCAACTGATGCTTAATAAATGTCGCTGTGGTTTTTGCCGCTAAATGATGTGTACTTAAACTAACTGGACTAGGTAAATCTTCACAATATGCCTTCCAGAAAGCTTGGTCTATTTTAAATTGATGACTATTTTCATAAGCCTGACGCTCAGAAATAACATCATTAACGCCAATGAACGGAGAAATTGAAAGGTCTTTTTCTTCTTGTAATTGCTGATAGAGTTCAACAATACGTTTAGTCAAGTTAATCATGCTAAAACCATCAAGCATGATGTGGTGATAACGTTGATACCAATACACTTTGTCATGCGTTGTAAACAACACCTGACGAAACAGTTGAGATTCACCCGCTTTAAGTGATTTAGCACATTGACGATCTGATGGCATCCAGTCCCATAAACGTTGCTGAGCTTTTTTAGGCGTTAAATGACAAAAATCAAATTCTTCAATTTGAAACTGAACTTGGTTATTAAGCTCAATAAACGGTTGAGATGGGTCAGATGAATACGAAGCAATGACTGTGTCGGCTTCATTTAAGCCGATCTGAATTGCTTTTTTAAACGTTGGGATATCGACAGTTTTTGGTAATTCCAAACAATGCGCAATGGTATATAAATCTTCAATTGAACTTAAATGATCGGCAAGAAAAATACCGAGCTGAGTAGATGCCAATTCAAAACGAGCGGGTTGAGAAAGGTCCGGAGTAAATTCATTGTTTAATGCTTGATTCATGACAATACTCCTTTACGCTTGTTGAAAGGGGTTAATTGCAAGCCAGTGCTTTTCTACGTATGCGATACACGAAGCCCGTGTATCAGGTCCATGCTGAATATCCCACCCCGATGGCACCTGATGTTGAGCAGGCCATAAACTGAACTCACCTTGTTGATTTTTTAAAACCTGAAAAGACAAACTTTCATTATCGAAAGGATTAATATAATTTTCCTGTAAGTTGCTCATGATATTGTTATCCTTGATGAAACAAATGGTTATAGTGAAAGAGTTTGTTGCAATGCCTTAAGCAAGTCAGTACGCCAATTCACGGCATCATGTCCGCCCTGAAAAGTGTGAAAGCTCACTTGATTGAATGATTGCAATTGTTGATAAAGCTGAAGGGCATCGTCCCGCATATCGGTTTCATACGTGCCGGCACTGATATAAATTCGAGTTGTTTTTGATAATTGATGAGATACGTTTTGAAGCAGTTCTAAAAGATTACCTTTATGTTTTTGCCCTAAAATACTGTTTGAAAAATCTGACCACCAATAAGATCCAGATTGCAAAATCAGGGAAGTAAAAATGGTCGGGAACAACAAAGTACTATGTAAAGCACATAAACCACCTAAACTTTGACCACATAACGTAATGTCTGTTTTAGAAATAAAAGAATATTCTTTTAAGAGTATTTCAATGAGTTCATCAACCAACGCCTGACTAAATGCATCATGGCAACCATAATCTTGTTGGCGTTGTTGACTATTTAAACTATGAACAAAAACATAAACTGCTGGACGAATCTTATTTGAATCAGACAAATGTTGAATTTCGGGCAGAATTGAAAGCTCTCGACTCCAGATTTGGCCATCAAGCAATATAACGAGAGGCAAGACTTCTTGAGTTGCTTGATGACTAATAAAAATGTCGACCAAATAGTCCTGTTGGCATAAGCGACTTGACCATTGAAATATCTTTGTAATTGGGCAATCGTCTATGAAAGCTTTTGTGTTTTCGAGTTGAATTTGATTGATGTATCGGGCCAGATGTCCCTTATAAAACTGATGTTGATTGAATGAGTCAATTTGAGAATTTTGTTTAAGCTGTGTTTGCCACCATGAGCGTCGTGTTGCCGCACAATCTGTTTCTGGCGCTTCTTCACTAGCGGTCACTACAACATAACTACCAGTCCAAGCTAAGGGCAGCTCTATTTCAAAGAAGTACACATTTGTTCCAGCTATATGGCTAAAACGATTCCACTTTTGATAGATAGAAGAGCTTTGTGAATAAATATCAATATAGACAAAGATACTTTCTTTAGGCTCAGGACCACGCCAAACAAAGGTACAGAGCGCTTTATTTTTTTGTAGGTTAACTAGCGGACTACCTATTTTTTTAACGGTATTCCACCAGACCTCACTCCCAACATTGAGTTGTTGAAATAGGGGATGTAAGGGATGAGAAAATGGCTTCATTTTGAGTCCATCTCGACAAGAAAGCGCGGTCAAATTAACAAAATGATTCTCATTAGTAAATGAAAACAATTATCATTATAATCAATAAAAAAAGACAGGTTTTATTAAAATTATTAAAAATCAATAAAATAAGTCTAATTCTTGGTTAATAAATAACTTGATTTAGATTGTAATCTTATGTTTGATATTTATCGCACTTGATAATAATGATAATTATTTGCAATTATGTCGCGGAATTTACTATTCGAGTCAAACTGGAGTAAAACATGAGCTCTACCATCGTAGTCACAGGTGCTGCAAGAGGTATTGGAGCTGCTATTACAAAAAAATTATTGCAGCAAGGGTATCAAGTGATCGGCATCGACCGACAGGAAAATCCCGGACAATGGGAAATCACACAAAAGATAGAAAGCAGTGAAATATCACGTTGGCATGGCTTTCAGCAAGATATTACTGATCAAGAAACAACAGCGAAGCTCATTACAGATATTTTAAACAAACATAGCGTAACGGGTTTAGTGAATGCGGCGGGCGTTTTGATTATGCGCTCTATGCTTGAAGCAAAAACAGAAGACTGGCAAACACTTTTCGCTGTAAATGTCATGGCACCCATCGCAATAAGTCAACAACTTGCCAAGCACTTTTGTGAAAAAAAGCAGGGAAGTATTGTCACGATTAGCTCGAACAGTTCACGTATGCCACGTATACAACTTGGCATGTATGCAACGAGTAAAGCTGCACTGAGCCATTACTGCCGTAATCTTGCGCTTGAAATCGCACCTCACCAAGTAAGGCTTAATATTGTTTCACCAGGCTCTACGCTAACTCAAATGCAGCAGCAGCTCTGGACAGATAATTCACCTCCGCCTGCGGTAATCGATGGAGATTTAAGCCAATACCGTACAGGCATTCCCTTAAGAAAATTAGCCCAGCCTGAAGATATTGCCAATACGGTCAGCTTTTTACTTTCTGATCAAGCTGCACAAATTACCATGCAAGAAATTGTGGTTGATGGAGGAGCCACTTTAGGCGTTTAAACATTTATTCATTACAACAAAATAACTGTATAAGGAGTTGCGAGATGTCGGCACAGCATCCGTATTTTATCCAACGAGAAAATTTTACTGAAAGCCGCGTTGCATTAGCCCAAGAAATTTTAAATTGTGGAAATGACGCAGGTTTTATTTTCACAACGCCAGAATACACCATCAATAGTCATCAAAAATTACGAGATATTCAAGTCGCTAAAAATAGCCTTTTAAAAGATTGGTTAGATGAAGCACGAGCTCAATTAGAACTTGCAATGAATGACGGTTATAAAGACGTCAAGATTATGGGTGGACTACCATTTTGCTCGGCAGCCGATGTCAATTTAATGCTGATGCAAAATGCAAAAATCTATCAGAAAGTACTCTATGCACAGTCTGATATTGATTTTGGTTCTTTATCTTTAGAAAAGGCGGACTATTTCCCTTTAGGTGAACATTACCAACAGCAAGTTGAGTATTTAGTTCAGCAGATGCAAGCAAAAAAACTTGATAAAGCTGTACTTGCTCGTATTTTACAACTTGAATTTGAACAAAATATTTCCGTCTCGGACTTATTTTATAACTTAGCTAAGCATAATCCCGAAGGCTATAACTATGCCGTCGCGAGGCATCCTCAAAGTGAAGGATGGTTTGTCGGTGCAAGCCCCGAACTTTTAATTGCAAAGCAAAATACAAGAATCTGGAGTAAACCGGTTGCTGGCACATTGGCTCGTGATGACGATCCAACCCTAGACCAAAACAACGGCAGAGCATTACTTGCTTCACAAAAAGATCAACATGAGCATGCACTCGTCATCGAAATGATTGCCGATGAGCTCACACCTTTTTGTAAGCAGTTAAAAGTACCTAAGCAACCATCACTCATTCGTACCAAACGCCTTTGGCACTTGGCATCACACATTACTGGCGAACTTAAGCAAGCCGATACACATGTTTTTGACTTAATTGAACGCTTGCACCCAACCCCTGCAATTTGTGGGGAGCCTAGTCCAATTGCGAAAGAACTAATTCAGCAACTTGAACCATTTAACCGTGAATTATTTGCAGGAACGATGGGCTGGGCAGATGAACAAGGTAATGGTGAATGGTCAGTGACCGTGCGCTGTGCTCGCATTTATCAAAATATTGCCCGTTTATTTGCTGGTGCAGGAATTGTTGAAGCCTCACGTCCACAAGCTGAACATGCCGAAACTGCTGCAAAGTTTCGTACCGTACTTGATGGCTTGCACATTTCACCAGACCAATTACCAAGATAAGGAATAAATAAATGACAACTAAGAATTATTTAGTTGGCGCTGTGCCATATCCAGCAGAATTTGCCATGGCTTACCGTAAAAAAGGCTATTGGATTGGGCAAAATCTGAGTGATTTCTTGCGTGAAAGTGCTCAAAAGTATGCACAAAATATTGCAGTATATGATGGGGATAAAGCTGTTAGTTATGAAGAATTTGATAACTTAGTTGACTGTTGTGCAAGCCATTTATATCAATATGGCTTACGTGCGGGTGATAAAGCCGTCGTACAAATGCCAAACCGCTACCAGTTTTATGTTCTATTTTTCGCACTGATTCGATTAGGCGCTTTACCTGTGATGTCTTTACCTGCACATCGCTATGCAGAACTCAGTAGTTTTTTTAAACAAACTCAAGCAAAAGCTTATTTCTGTGCTGATTTTGGTGCACAAAAATTTGACTACCGAGAGCTTGCCGAAAAGCTTCAGCAAACAGCACCTTGCTTAGAGCATGTATTTGTACTTGGTGACGTTGGTCATTTTGTTGCTATCGAAAACCTATTAAAAGAAACCTATATTTCAGATGAAGCCATCTCGCCAACTACAGCAGATCAAGTGGCTTTTTTACAGCTTTCAGGGGGCAGCACAGGTGTTCCGAAACTGATTCCACGTACCCATGACGACTATTTATATAGTGTGCGTGAGAGCGCCAAAATCTGCCAACTTAATCAGTCATCACGTTTACTGATGGTTTTACCCGCAGCACATAACTTTTCAATGAGCTCGGCTGGTTCTTTAGGTATTTTTTATGCTGGTGGCGCAGTGGTTTTAGGGACGGACCCAAGCCCTGAAACTGCATTCCCACTTATTAAAAAACATGGTGTGACAGATGCTTGTTTAGTTCCTGCATTGGTTCGACCATGGATGGATAAAGCGGCCAAAGATAAAGATCCAATATTATCAACTTTACGCTGTTTACAGGTTGGAGGAGCACGATTACCTGATGCTGTTGCCTTACGTTTAATTGATGAGTTTAAGGTTAATTTGCAACAGGTCTTTGGCATGGCTGAAGGACTTGTGAACTACACCCGTTTTGGCATGTCAAAAGAACAAATTATTCATACCCAAGGTTTAAAAATCTCGCCAGATGATGAAATTTTGGTGCTAGATGATCATGACCAACCCGTAGAAGCTGGAGAGATAGGGCATTTACTCACTCGTGGCCCCTATACCATTCGAGGCTATTACCAAGCACCGGAGCATAATGCTCGTTCTTTTACACCAGACGGTTTTTATCGCACAGGCGATTTAGTACGTATTCGCGAAGATGGCTGCATTGTTGTGGAAGGCCGTTCAAAAGAACAAATTAATCGTGCTGGTGAAAAAATTGCGACTGAAGAAGTGGAACAAGCGTTATTAACCCATCCACAAATCCGCTTGGCAGCACTGGTTGCTATGCCTGATGAGATTATGGGTGAAAAAAGCTGTGCCTTTATTGCATGGCAATCACAAACCGATGATCCAAGCCCAATTCGCCTTGCAATGTCAGTTCGTCAGCATCTTAAAGACTATGGTCTTGCTACCTACAAAATTCCCGATCGAGTGGAATTTATCGAACAGTTTCCATATACAGCCTTTGGAAAAATCGACAAAAAAAGATTACGTCAACAACTTGAAACTAAAATCAATGTTCTTGCTTAAATATAAAAAAGGAAAAATTTGATGAGTATTCCTAAAATTACGAGTTACAACATGCCTCAAGCCCATGAGTTTACACCCAATAAAACCCATTGGCAGTTACATACCAATCGCGCAGTGTTACTGGTCCATGACATGCAGCAGTATTTTTTAGATTTTTATGACCAAACTCAAGCGCCTATTCCAGAGCTTATTAAAAATACCAAAGAACTGATTGAAACCGCACGTAAATTTAATATTCCAGTGGTTTATACTGCACAGCCCGGTAATCAGACGCCTGAACATCGTCAACTATTAACTGATTTTTGGGGAACTGGTCTAAAAGATGATCCGTATATTACTCAAATTTTGCCGGAAATTACGCCTCAGAAAAATGATACCGTTTTAACAAAATGGCGTTATAGCGCATTTAAGTTTTCACCGCTTGAACAACTTATGCGTGAGTCAGGTCGTGATCAGCTCATTATTTGTGGTGTTTATGCCCATATTGGCTGTCTCATGAGTGCAGCAGAAGCATTTATGCTCAACATACAACCATTTTTATGTGGAGATGCACTCGCTGACTTTAGCCGTGAAGAACACGACATGGCATTAAAATATGCAAGTACACGTTGTGGGCAAGTTATGACAACTCAACAAGTGACTCGTGCTTGGGAACTAGAACAAGCAGCCTCGCCATTAACCCAAGCAGGGATTGTTCAAGCGGTAAGTGAGCAACTACAGATTCCAGCTTCAGACATTCAGTTAAATGATGATTTACTTATGCTTGGGCTTGATTCGGTACGACTCATGACATTAGTGGGTAAATGGCAGGCTTACGGTGCTCAGGTAAGCTTTGAAGATTTAGCAGAACAACCAACTTTAGAAGTATGGATTGAGAAACTAGTCGCTTAAATTTAAACAATAAAAAAGCAGATCATTGATCTGCTTTTTTTGTTCTATAAAGATGGATGATCTTTTCTATATTTAGATACGCGTCTAAACCAAACCCGTCCAAGCGACCATTGCAAAGCCGGTAAACTATGTACAAAAACAAAGAAAAACACCGTAAATACAGGCACCAGTAAAGTTCCTATAACTACACTGCCAAATACACTCATACCAATTTCATGGCGACTCACGGCACCAGCACCTGTAGCAACGACAAGGGGAATAACACCTGCACCAAAAGCTAAAGACGTCATTAAAATTGGACGTAAGCGTAAAGCTAAAGCCTCACACGCAGCAGTAACATAGCCTTTACCTTGTTTTATGGCTTTAGTTGCGAACTCCACAATTAAAATCGCGTTTTTACAAGATAAGCCAATACCCGTAAGTAACGCGATTTGGAAATACACATCATTTGGTAAGTTAAAGATTTGAGCAAATACAATAGTTCCGGTAATTCCTAGCGGAAGCCCAAGCAAAATAATAAGAGGCACTTTCCAGCTTTCATATAAAGCAGCTAAACATAAGAAAATAAATAAAATAGAGATAATGTATAAGAATAAGGCTTGCTGGCTCGATTGTTGCTCTTGTAACGAAAGGCCACTCCATGCGACATCTACACCAGATTGTTTGCTCACCATATCACTTAACTGTTGCATTGCCTGACCTGAGCTAAAGCCAGAACTAACATTTGCTTCAAGTTGTATTGCAGCAAGTCCCATAAATCTTGTTAGTGTTTCTGGGCCACCAGTCCACTCACTTTGACCAAAATGCGCAAGAGAAAGCATTCCACCTGTATTATTACGGACGTGCCAATAAGCTAAATCTTCAGGTTTAGAGCGAAATTCAGCATCACCTTGCATAATGATTCGTTTAATTTTGCCTCTTTCAACAAAATCTCCCACATAGTTTCCACCCCAAGCAGTCGATAAAGTTGAACGAATCGCTTGTTGATCAATCCCTAATATCTTGGCTTTATTCTGGTCGAGTTGAATAAAAACTTCAGCCTTATTTTCATCTACAAGCGGACTTAAATTTTCAAACGCAGGGTAATTGTGAGATTCTTTTTCTAAGGCTTTATATTGTTTAATGAGTTCATCACGTCCTTGACCATTTACATCTCTAAGCCAAAGTTCTAAGGCATCAGACTGACCTAAACCAGAAACACTTGCAGGCATACCTACCATGACTTTAGCCGGTAAATTTTTTTGCAAATAACTTTGCGCACGCTCACGTATAGCACTTGCAGTATTGGCTTCACCTTTACGTTCATTCCAATGTTTTAATGAAACAAACGCCATACCTAAGTTTGGACCGCTACCTGAAAAATTTTGTCCATTGACTACAAGTACGGTATTGATATTTTTGGCTTCATGTTCAAAGAAATAGTTATTAACCAGTTTACCTACTTCTTGCGTTTGGCTCATAGATGCACTGTTATGCAAACTATAAGGCACAGCCAATAAACCTTGATCTTCATTTGGAATAAAGCTCGTCGGTAAACCACGATAAATAATGATTAAAACAGCGACCAAAGCCAACACGACAAGACATGAAAGTGTTTTAAATTTGATTAAGCTTGTCGCTAAAAAACTAAAACCAACTTTAATTTTTTCAAGCAAAGTCTCAAGCTTCTGTCCCCATTTAGGTTTTTGAGTTTGTTTTTTTAGTAAGACAGCACACAAAGCAGGCGTAATAAACATGGCTACCAATAAAGATAACAACATCGCAGCCGCTAAGGTGATTGAAAACTGGCGGTAAATCATCCCCGTTGAACCACTAAAAAAAGCCATTGGGATAAATACGGCGGTTAGTACCAAGGTAATACCAATCAATGCACCGCTAATTTCCTGCATGGATGCCGAACATGCATCCCGAACACTTAATTGTTGTTCATGTATAAGCCGTTCAACATTTTCAACCACGACAATCGTGTCATCAACCAATAATCCGATTGCTAGAACTAGTGCAAACAGGGTAAGGGTGTTAATGCTCATTCCAGATAAATACAACACAACAAAAGTGCCGCAAATCACAATAGGAACAGTAATGGTGGGAATGAGCGTAGCACGCCAATTTTGCAAAAAGAGGTACATGACGATGACGACTAAAACTACTGCTTCAAGCAAAGTAATAATGACTTGTTTAATCGACTCTTCAATAAACGACGTATTGTCCCGTGGATAAACCACTTTATATCCAACGGGTAGGTGCTGCTTGAGCTGTTCAATTTTTGCTTTAATTAGAGCAGAGGTTTCAATTGCGTTCGCATCAGGACTCAATGAAATGCCCAAACCAGCAGAAGGGTAGCCGTTTAGCGTATTAATACTTTCATAGTTTTCAGCACCTAATTCAACTCTCGCCACATCTTTTAAATAAACCAAACTGCCATCTACATTAGCTTTAACGACAACCGATTTAAAATCATCGACTGTTTTTAACCGAGAACCAGCAGTAACTTTGGCATAAATATTCTGATCAGAAGCAGAAGGCATGGCACCAATTGAGCCCGCAGCAATTTGAGTATTGTAATCTTCAAGTGCCTGTTTAATATCACTCGGCATAAGTTGATAATTTCTAAGCTGATTTGGATTTAACCAAATACGCATTGCATAACTTGAACCAAACACATCCACTTCACCAATTCCTTGCAATTGTGAGAGGGGGTGTTCAAAGTGATTAACCATATAGTCTGATAAATCGATATTGCTGGCTTTACCTGTCTCATCGTATAGCCCCACAATTAACAGCATATCACCTGTGGTTTTCCAAATATTTACCCCTTGCCGTTGCACTTGCTCGGGGAGACGGTTTAATGCACTGTTAATGCGATTTTGTACTTGTAATTGTGCTTTATCGATATCCGTACCAATTTTAAAGTGAATATCAATACTACCCGTTCCCGAAGATTCACTATTTGAAGTGAAATAAAGTAAGTTATCCAGTCCTTTGATTTGTTGTTCTAAAATCTGCGTTACGCTTTCTTCAACTGTTTCGGCCGAAGCACCGCGGTAGTTAGCAACCACTCTAACGCTTGGAGGAGCAAGGTTTGGATAACGTTCAACTGGCATTGCCCGAATAGAGAAAAAACCAAAAATAAGAATAGTAATGGCAATGACAGATACAAAAATGGGGTGATAAATAAAAAATCGAGAGAGCATTGTTATGTCTACTTTAAGCTTGTTTTCAATAGGTTTTTAGGCATACCAAATTGCAATGTTAACTTTTTTAAACCAAACAAACAATAATGATTATCATTATATAAATAATAATTACTTTTATCTTGAACAATAAAAGTCATGGGGCTATCATGCTCGGCACATCATAAATGATAACAATTATCATATGGTAATCGTTATAAAGTATAAGGACCGATAAATGACATTAACGAAAAAGGCGCTGGTGGTCGCTCTCTCAACACTGCTTCCATTCGCAGTCCAAGCAAATACAGATATTGGGCAACAGGGCACAAATGAACCTGTTCAAAAACTTAAAACTATTGTGGTTTCTGCTGCTTTAAAAGAACAAGATGTAGATAAAGCACCCGCATCAATTAGTGTAATCACAAGTGAAGATATTGAAAGAAGTGCTGCGCTGAGCCTTGCCGATGTTTTACAAAAACAAGCTGGGGTTTATAACTATAACAGTGGCCAAGATAAAATCGTTATACGGGGAATGCTGAATACCTCGGGGAACTACACCTTAATTCTTTTAAACGGTAAACGCATGTCATCTAATGGCGCCATGTGGCGAGGTAATGACTTTGACTGGAGCGCAATTCCTTTAAATAGCATTGAGCGTGTTGAAGTGATTCGTGGGCCTATGTCATCACTCTATGGCGCAGATGCGATGGGCGGTGTCATTAACATCATTACTAAAAAAGCAGAAGATGGACAATTACATGGTTCTATTTTTGGTCAATATAACCGAGCAGACCGAGGCGATGGTAAAAACCAGTACCATTATGGATTTAACCTATATGGTGGTTTAACCGATAATTTAAGTTTCACTCTGGCAGGTGATGCCTATAACCGTGATGCGTGGTATAGAAAAGGCAAACCAGATCCGGACGGTGCATATTTTGTAGAAAAAGACACCAAGAATGTAAATGGTACTTTAAGTTGGAACATTAATGATCAGCAAACTCTAGATCTAGATTTGGGTTATAACAACGATAAGCGCCCACTTACACAAGATGCAGCGACATCCATTCAAGAATCTGAAATGAAGCGAACCAATGTAGGCATTGCTCACCGTGGTAAATGGGCTTGGGGTAAAACAGAAGCTTATATTGGTAAAGAAACAGCCAAAATTTATGACTATGATAGTGAGTACGATGCGCCGCAAAGCCGTCACTATAAACAAGAAAATTTAATTGGCCGTGCTTTTGCCAACTTTGACTGGCTCATGAATAACACGACTGCTGGTTTCGATTATAAAGATCAGAAAATTACAGATGTTGTAAGTTATATCGGGACTGGAAAGAATCAGCAAAAGAGCTACGGCATTTTTGTGCAAAACGATACCCATATTAATGATGCACTCACCCTAACATTAGGTGGTCGTTACGACGATTTTGATGACTTTGATGGTAAAACGACGGGTAAAGCCTATTTAGCCTATCAACTTGCTGAAGGAGTCATACTTAAAGGTGGTGTGGGACAAGCTTATAAAGTACCAGCACCTGCTCAGCTAGATATTAACTACTCAATGATTTCATGTGGTGGCAGCTGTCATATTCGAGGTAATCCAAACCTAGCGCCAGAAGAAAGTACCAACTATGAAGCATCCTTAATTGTGACCCGTCCAAACTGGAATGCTGGCGTTACGGTTTTCCAAAATGATGTAAAGAACTTGATTGAAGCCATTACCTTAAGTGATGGTGACCCGCGTTTAGTAGGTGATTTTAGAAAAATCTGGACCAATGTGAGCCGCGCAGAACTCAAAGGTGTGGAGCTTACAGGTGGATATGATTTCACTGACAATTTAGGTGTTAAGGCAAACGCAACTTATCTAGACGCGAAAAACAAAACTACAGGTAAAGACTTAACCGAACGACCAGAATGGCTTGCCAATGGCTCTATTTCTTGGGCACCAGTTCAAGACTTCCGTGTAAATGCAGGCGTGAGTTATGTCGGCAAACAAATGTACTCAGCGACTAAAGAATTACCAGCTTATACGACCTATGACGTCACGTTTACATCTCCTATTACGCCACGTTTAACACTGGACTACGGTGTAAAAAACCTGACCGATGTTGACTTGGAAGATAAAAACAAAACTTTTAATACCAAACTTTATGGCCGCAATTACTTTGTGAAAGCGACTTATAGTTTCTAAGTTAAATCTAGACTCAAAGCTTATTCATAGGGGAATAGGCTTTGAGCTTTTTAGTGAGTAAATATCCATAATTTTCAGGTAAATATAGACAAAATAATTTTTAAAACTTTCTATATTTCTAAACTTTAAGGTTAATTAACATGACGACAATATCAAAATCATTATTAAATGGACTACCGATAAAAAAATCGAGAATACAGGTTTTTGAAATTTTAAATCAGAACCCTCACGGCTTAAGTGCCGATAGTATTTATGCACAACTTAAAAATGAATATAAAATTACGCTAGGAACTATTTACCGAATTTTATCTGAATTTGAAAATCGTAAACTCGTCAAAAGAGTGTTTTTGGGAAAAAGTAAAAGTATTTATAAACTCAGAAAAGACAAAATGAGTTGTAATCTGATTTGCTTAAAAACAGCCGAAACTTCAAGCTTTGAACATGAAAAAGTGAAGGAACTATTGCACGAAGTTATGGATATTATTTTTGCAAATACTGGAGCAGACATCAGCAGTGTAGAACTTAATCTCTATACTGAATAAAGAATCCCTTCTAAATTTTCATATAAAAAAATAAAGGACAGCTTCTACTGTCCTTTATACGTCACTCAATCAATTACTTGATGACTTTAATTCGGGTCGTAGCCGGAATAATTAACGGTGAATTTTTAGCAACATAGCTCTCAAAGGCATCAATATCTTGACCACCACCAACACGGTTCTGACCATCCTTTAACACCGTAAAGTTGTCACCACCATCTGCTAAGAAGCTATTGACTGTTACACGGTATACCTTGGTGTCAACCAATGGGGAACCAGCAATCATAATATTGCTTGCTCTCGGTGAAACAGTTGTATTTGCTGAATATTGATAACTTAACTCTTTAGATGGTTGTAAAATTTTAGGTGAGCTTGCATTTCCACCAGTCCATTGCTGCTCAAGCACATCTCGAATTTGTTTACCGGTTAAGCTCAGCGTCACAATCGAATTACCAAAAGGTTGAACCGCAAAAATATCACCGAAGGTAATTTGGTTACTGCTGTTAATCAGTAGGTCGGCACGTACACCGCCTGGGTTCATGAGTGTAAAGTCTGAACCTTGGTCGCTTGCTTTAAGAGCAGAGGCTTGCTGTGCATCGGCAATCATATCGCCTAACGGACTTTCACCACTTTCGACTTGAGTACGGCTCACAACGGCAGTAGACGTTCCAACCACACGCCCAGAAATAGTAGTTACTGCTTGACGGTATTTGTCTAAAATCGCTTCGATACTTGGTGTCTTACTAAATTTTTGATAAAGATCTGTAAGGCTTACAGTGGTGGTACCTGAAGTATAGGCCTCACTTTGAACCGGAACTTGTTTAGCATCTTTTTTAATGATGTCGCCGGTTTTACCATCTAGCTCAATCTTAATATCGGTAATCAGTGTGCCATATTGACCAGCTGAAGTCAGTAAGAACGGTTTAGCCGGGTTTTTAGTTGCATAGTCACAAATATAAGATTGATGTGTGTGACCTGAAACAACAATATCAACTGCCGGATTTAAGCGATCTAAAATACCTAAAATAGGCCCACTTAAACCATCACATGTTTTTTGATTAAGCTTAGTACTTGGTGCTGCACCTTCATGGACTACCACCACAAATGCCTGAATGCCTTGTTTTTGTAGTTCAGGAATTAGGGCATTTACCGTATCGGCTTCATCACGAAACTCAACGTCTTTAATGCCCGCCGCAGATACAATACTTGGAGTCGCTTTAAGCGTTAAACCAATAAATGCAACCGGAATTCCGCCATAAGTTTTGACTTTATAGGCTGGAAAAATCGTTTTGCTTGCATCGTTTTTCATCGCGACGTTTGCTGCAAGGAAGTTAAATTTTGCACCACTAAAGTTTTTATTAATTTGGCAGGGTGCTGTGCTTGTATATTGTTGACAGCCACCATTTTGCAAACGACGTAATTCATCTGTACCGCGGTCAAACTCATGGTTACCCACTGCATTAAAGTCAATTTGAATATCATTCATGACATCAATGGTAGGTTCATCTAAAAATAGTGAAGAAGTCAGTGGGGAAGCGCTAATTAAGTCACCCGCTGAAACAACAGCATTATTAGGGTTTTGAGCTCTAAGTTTCTTAATTGCGTCTGCAAAGTAACTCACACCCCCAACTGGAATACGTACTGTCTGAGATGCATCATTTGGGTTAGCTGCGTCAACATAACGTTTAGGCGGTTCTAAATTTCCATGAAAGTCATTAAAAGCTAAAATATCGACAGTCTGGTTACTTCGTGGTGCAGATGTATTTGAATCACTGTCATTGTTATCATTACAACCGGCTAATAAAGCCATCGCCAGACATAAAGATGTTGTCTTAAACAATATATTTAAAGTCGTCATTTTTTATCAATTGGTGAATTAAGATGCATAAAAAATACGCATACTGTGTGAATATTTGATGAAAACTAAATCTTAATCAAAACCAGATGATCTTTAAAAAAATAATGCTAAGATGATGGTAGATAAGCATGATCAAAAGGAAATAGATAAGGCGCTAAAATAGATCTTAATTTTAAGGTTTTCATAAAAAATTCATGAATTTGCAATAAAACAGTTACAAAATGTCCGGTGAATAAAATCGGTTATACATTACTAAATTAATCTTTTTTATTCATGTTCACTTTTTATCAATTATAAGAGTCAAGAATGACATCATTACCTACTTTATCTAGCTCAAACCAGCATAATTTAGAGACATATATTAATAGAGAACTCTCTTTATTAGAGTTTCATAAACGAGTGCTTGCTCAGGCCAAAGATATTGAACACCCATTACTTGAACGTTTAAATTTTTTAATCATTTTTTCGCGTAATCTGGATGAGTTTTTCGAAATCCGTGTGGCAAGTTTAATCCAGAAAATTAGCTTAATGAGTCAAGCAACTGGGCCAGAAGGTTTGCCATTAGTAGAAGTATTAAAGCAAATTTCGAAAAATGCGCATGAAGCCGTTGAAGAGCAATATAACATTTTAAATTATACGTTGTTGCCACAGCTACAAGGTTATGGCGTTCACTTTATTCAGCACGGCGATATATTAGAAAAGCATAAAGACTGGATTAAAGAGTACTTTTTTAAAGAAGTACAACCTGTAGTTACTCCAATTAGTTTAGACCCTGCGCATCCATTTCCAAGATTGGTCAATAAAAGCCTTAATTTTATTGTGACTTTGGAAGGTAAAGACGCTTTCGGACGCCAAATTGATTTAGCTATTGTACCGGCACCGCGTTCGTTACCAAGACTTGTTAAAATTCCAGAACATATTTCTGGTGGTGCAGAGCATTACATTCTGCTCTCGGCTATTATTCATCAGCACATTTCCGATTTATTCCCCGGCATGAAAGCGACAGGCTGCCACCAATTTCGTGTAACCAGAAATGCCGATTTAACAGTTTCTGAAGATGTAGAAGACTTAGCTGCAGCTTTAAAGGGTGAATTGTCTTCACGCCGTTTTGGCCAAGCGGTTCGTTTGGAAGTAGCAAAAAAATGTCCTGAAGAAATTGCTAACTATTTATTAGAACAATTTGATTTAGATGCTGAACATCTTTATTACGTCGATGGTCCTGTCAACTTAGCCCGTTTTATTTCAAACTTTGATTTGCCAGATTTACGCTATAAACCGTATCAACAAGTTTTACCAAAACTTCTCTATAGCAAAAAGCCAATTTTTGATGTGTTAAAAGCAGGCGATGTTTTACTTCATCATCCATTTGACTCTTTTGCACCTGTTATCAAGTTCCTTCGTGAGGCTGCACAAGATCCAAATGTCTTGGCAATTAAACAAACCTTATACCGTAGTGGCGCCAACTCGGAAATTGTTCAACTTTTGGCAGAAGCTGCGCGTAATGGAAAAGAAGTTACTGCGGTCATTGAGTTACGGGCACGTTTTGACGAAGAATCAAATATTGAAGTAGCCAACGTATTGCAAGAAGCGGGCGCGGTTGTGGTGTATGGCATTGTTGGCTATAAAACTCACGCTAAAATGATTTTGGTCGTTCGCCGTGAACAAGACAAAATGAAAAGATATGTCCACTTAGGTACAGGCAACTATCATGCGGTGAATGCCAAAATTTATACCGATTTTGGCCTGCTTACCAGTGATGCTGAAATTTGTGAAGACGTACATAAGATTTTCCAAGAACTGACTGGTATGGGCAAAATGGCGAAGCTTAAAAAACTTTTTCATGCACCTTTTACCTTGCACTCTCAGTTGCTAGAGCTTATTGAGCAGGAAATTAAAAATCGTCTTGCTGGCAAGAAGGCACATATCATCATTAAAGTGAATGCACTCACTGAACCACAGCTCATTAGCGCACTTTATAAAGCTTCCCAAGCGGGTGTACAAATTGATTTAATTATTCGCTCAATTTGCTGTTTAAGACCACAAGTTGCAGGGTTGTCCGATAACATTCGAGTACGTTCAATTGTTGGACGCTATTTAGAACATACTCGGGTTTACTATTTTTATAATGATGGTGATACAAAAGTATTTTGCGCTAGTGCAGACTGGATGGAACGTAATTTGTTCTCGCGTATCGAAACCTGCTTCCCAATTGAAAGTAAAAAATTAAAGAAACAAGTGATTGAAGATGGGCTAAACAATTATCTAAAAGATAATCGTCAAGCGTGGGAGCTACAAGCCGATGGAACTTGGGTGCAATGTCAGCCTAAAGAGGGGCAAGAGCTTTATATTGCGCAGCAACACTTAATGAACTCAGCCGTGTAAAACATCCGTCATAGAAGAATATACATCTGCTATGGCCTTTTAATCACCTTTAATTGATAAGGAGTTATTAAAATTTGGACAAAAAACACAATTATCGAACAATATCTTGTACCAAGCTTATCTACAAACGTGACATTTTTAATTAGAATAAATTTTTAATTGCTTTATAAGATTTGATCAAGTGATTCATTTCACAAGATTAATCCTGACTGGAGAAAAATTTATGCAATGGACAAAACCAGCTTTCACTGATTTACGTATTGGTTTTGAAGTAACAATGTACTTTGAAGTACGTTAATTATTTCTATTCAAATCTGTCATAAGCCCTAGTTTTGTTCTAGGGCTTATGTCTTTCTAATAAGATATTAATTTTATGTATATTTATATTTTAGGTTCAGCAGCTGGAGGCGGCTTCCCTCAGTGGAACTGTAATTGTCCTAATTGTCATGGTGTGCGTACAGGTACGATTAATGCCAAAGTACGTACTCAATCTTCAATTGCGATTTCAGAAAATGGCGTAGACTGGATTTTATTAAACGCATCACCAGATATCCGCCAGCAATTATTTGATTTTAAAGCAGCTCAACCTGCGCGTAAATTACGTGACACGGGCATTACCAACGTTATTTTAATGGATAGCCAGCTTGACCATACCACTGGACTGTTAACTTTACGCGAAGGCTGTCCAATGAATGTGTGGTGTACTGAAATGGTCTATCAAGACCTGACCACAGGTTTTCCAGTCTTTAACATGTTGAAGCATTGGAATGGCGGTCTTCAATACAATGAAATTAATCCTAAACAAGCTTTTAAAATTGATGGTTTCGAAAATTTAGAATTTTTACCTTTAATTATTCAAAGCGCTGCGCCGCCATACTCGCCACATCGCCATGACCCGCATGAAGGCGACAATATTGCTTTAATCATCAAAGATCATAAAACGCAAAAACAGTTGTTTTATGCGCCAGGGCTTGGAAAGATTGACGATCAAATCATGCAGATTATGCAAAGTTCTGATTGTGTCATGATTGACGGTACACTTTGGACCGATGATGAAATGCAACAAACGGGTGTAGGTAAAAAAACTGGCCGTGAAATGGGGCATTTATATATTAGTGGTGAAGGTGGTTCACTGTCTTATTTGAACCAACTCAATACACCGAAAAAAGTGCTGATTCATATTAACAATACCAATCCGATTTTAAATGAAGACTCCGCTCAGTTTGCCGAACTAAAGGCAAATGGTGTAGAGGTTGCCTATGATGGCATGCAGATCGAACTCTAAGGTGAAACATGACTCAAACACCTGAAGCTTTAACAACCGAACAATTTAAACAAGCCATTATTGATAAAGGTCAGTATTATCATATCTATCATCCATTTCATGTGATGATGTATGAAGGTAAAGCGACCCAGCAACAGATTCAGGCTTGGGTTGCAAACCGCTACTACTATCAGATCAATATTCCACTCAAAGATGCCGCGATCATGGCAAATTGTCCTGATCAACGTGTGCGTCAGGAATGGATTCAACGCATGATTGATCAGGATGGTGAATATCCTGACGGTGGTGGCCGAGAGGCTTGGCTACGTTTAGCTGAAGCTGTTGGTTTGAGCCGTGAACAGGTTATTTCCGAAGAATTAGTTTTACCTGGGGTACGCTTTGCCGTAGATGCCTATGTAAATTTCGCACGCCGTGCGTCATGGCGTGAGGCAGCAAGCAGCTCTTTAACTGAGCTATTTGCGCCTCAAATTCATCAGTCACGACTTGAGTCATGGCCACAGCATTACCCTTGGATTGATGACAAGGGCTATGAATATTTCCGCTCTCGTTTAAGTCAAGCACGCCGTGATGTTGAACATGGTTTAACAATCACGCTTGATTCATTTACCACACATGAACAACAACAAAGAATGCTGGAAATATTGCAATTTAAACTGGATATTTTATGGAGCATTTTAGATGCCTTAACACTGGCATACGTACACAATGAAGCACCGTATCATAGCGTGACCAAAGAACGGGTATGGCACAAAGGACTATTTAAATGAATAAAGAACAATTTGATATAAATCTTGTGCCGACATGGCGACAAGGTTATCGCTTTCAATTTGAACCCGCTCAAAATGGCTTTGTGATTTTATATCCTGAAGGCATGATCAAATTAAATGAAAGTGCAGGGGCCATTGGACAGTATATTGATGGAAAAAATAACGTTTCTGCCATTATTGCCCAACTCAAGCAACAATTTGGCGATATAGCCGAAATTGACAACGATGTTATTGATTACATGTTAGTTGCCCAGCAACAGCACTGGATTGATTTTATATGACCAATGGTGTTGGTTTACCCCTATGGCTACTAGCGGAGCTAACGTATCGTTGTCCGCTACAATGTCCATATTGCTCGAACCCTTTAGACTACGCACAGCACAAAAATGAACTGACTACTCAAGAGTGGTTTGACGTTTTCAATCAAGCTCGGCAAATGGGTGCTGTACAGCTCGGGTTTTCAGGTGGTGAACCTTTAGTACGTCAAGATCTGGAACAGCTTGTGGCACATGCACACCAACTCGGGTTCTACACCAATCTCATTACCTCAGGCATGGGACTTACCGAACAGCGTATCTCTCATTTAAAACAAGCTGGCCTAGACCATATTCAAATTAGCTTTCAAGCAAGTGACCCAGTTGTTAATGATGCTTTGGCAGGATCAAAACATGCTTTTGAACAAAAGTATGAAATGTGCCGACTTGTTAAGAAATATGATTATCCGATGGTTCTTAATTTTGTGATCCATCGGCATAATATTGACCAGATTGATAAAATTATCGAGCTTTGCCTTGAACTTAATGCAGATACAGTCGAGTTAGCAATTTGTCAGTTTTATGGTTGGGCATTTTTAAACCGTCAGGGTTTATTACCAACACAAGAACAACTCATACGTGCCGAACGTATTACCAATGAATATCGCGACAAGTTAAAAGCGCAAAATCATCCTTGCAAACTTATTTTTGTAGTCCCTGACTATTACGAAGAAAGACCAAAAGCCTGTATGAATGGCTGGGGTAAAATTTTCTTTACGGTAGCGCCAGATGGTATGGCTTTGCCTTGTCACGCCGCTAGACAGTTGCCTATTTCTTTCCCAAATGTTCGTGAACAAAGCCTTTCCAATATTTGGTATAAATCTACAGGTTTTAATCACTTCCGTGGCGATGCATGGATGCCAGAAGGGTGCCGTAGTTGTCCAGATAAAGACCGCGACTTTGGTGGCTGTCGTTGCCAAGCCTATATGTTAACAGGCGATGCAAGCAATGCAGACCCTGTCTGTGGTAAATCGCCATATCATCAGCTGATTGAACAGGCACGTGCCGAGAGCGAACTCGATTCCTCACTAGAAAAACTGGTGTTCCGTAACACTAAAAATTCAAAGCAATTTACGGTTCAGCAAAATATTCCTGTTCAAAATATTGCAGATGAATAGCGGTGAGAACGTAAATATGAATCATGGCTCAGTTCCTGTTTTTGATGGTCATAACGATGCATTAACGCGCCTGTGGTTAAGCGATCATCGCAATCCTGCTCAAGCTTTTATTCATGACCGTTTAGCGGGACATCTCGATTTAAAACGCTGTCAAGAAGCAGGCTTTGTTGGCGGTATGTTTGCTATTTTCTTGCCACCTTTTGCCTATGTTCAGCAGCACCATCCTAATAAGCTTTTTGACCAAACTTCATCTGACTTCACACAACAGCAAATTGAACAAATTTGTCTGGAACAACTCGATTTAGCAAAACAACTGGCTGAATATTCTAACGATATTCAAATTTGCACAACTGTTCAGGATATTCAGCACTGTTTAGCAAAACAAAAGTTAGCCATTGTATTGCATATGGAAGGCGCCGAAGCATTACAGCACAATCCAGATTTACTCGATGTATTTTATGATGCAGGGCTTCGTAGCATTGGACCGCTTTGGAATAGACCCAGTCGTTTTGGACATGGTTTAAACGCTAAATTTCCCCATTCACCCGATACGGGAGCTGGCCTTACACACGAGGGCAAAGCATTTATAAAGCGCTGTGCTGATAAAAAAATGGTGATTGATGTTTCCCATATGAATGAAAAAGCTTTTTGGGATACAGCTCACATTCTTCAGCAGCCAATTGTCGCGACTCATTCGAATGTCCATGCTTTATGTCCACAAGCCAGAAACCTAACAAATGACCAACTCAAAGCGATCAGAGACTCTAAAGGCATAGTTGGGGTAAATTTTGATGTGGCTTTTTTACGTAAAGACGGGCAACGTGATGCCAACACATCCATTGATGTACTTTTAGAGCATCTTGAATATTTAATAGATCAAATGGGGGAAGATCATGTCGGTTTTGGTTCCGACTTTGATGGAGCACTCATTAGCCATGAAATTGAAGATGTTAGGGGGCTACAACTACTCATTGAAGCAATGCAAAAAAGGCATTATTCAAATAAGACTATAGAAAAGATTTGTTTTTCTAACTGGTTAACCGTACTAAATTGTATTCTAAATAAATAATTTATTGCTAAACATATTAAAAATAGCGAATTATTTTGCATTTTTTATTGGCCGAAATGACTAGAAAAAGTACAAATAGTTTAATTGTCAACCATTCGGTAAATTAATTAGAATCGATATTACTAAATGTAAGAACATTTGGTATTTCAGGTCTTTAGTGGTTTTCACATGCGCCCATTTCTTTATGAGAAGTAGAAATGGGCGTTTTTTATTGCCCAATTATAAAATGTGAATCTCATCACAAGAATGACCAATTAATTGCAAATGATCCCTTTCCCATCTTGACTAAAAGTTCAGCATTAAATACATTGGAATTGTATTTAAAGATAAATAAGATTGCATAAAGCAATTAATAATACTGCTTAATCCTGAAATACAGTAGAAAGCCTATTCTATTTTTAGAATAGGCTTTTTGCTTTGTATCAAAATTTATTTATGAAACTATTACACTCTTCAATTAACATAAAAATTAAATACCTTACAAAAGCGACTCAAATCAAAGTCCTTAAATAACAAAGAATGTGCTATTAATTTAAGTTGATTTCTCAAAAGTTTCTCCGTCAACTGAAGAGGTGCAAAATGTTAAAATCAATTTTAGTACTAGGAACAGGTATTGCTATTGGCATGTGCGTGTACAAGAAGAAGCAAAAAAACAGTAAGAGCTTTAGTACCGATAGCGATACTGACTCTTTGATTAGTAAGGATAATAATAAAAATAAAGATGATAGTTCACTCGACAATGCTGTACAGGTTTAAAGTTAAATAAAGGGGTTCATACGTGAACCCTTTAAATATAGTCTTATAAATTAAATTTACTTAAAATAATTAAGCTTTTTTATAAGCTAGTTTAATAATAACTCCTATTTGAAATAATTATTTCACTATTCATTTAATTATTAAATAAATATGTTTAAAACAAAAAAAACACTTCAAATGCTAAATTTTACATGTTGTAGCAAAACACCCTTTATCATTTTTAACGTTAAGAATAAAAAAATGGAGACTAAAATGTCTAAACGTCATATTTTAAAAGAAGTTAATGCAAAAAGTATGTGTGGTATGGAAATCGTAGTAGAGCAAATTTTTGAAAATGCGCTTGAAAAAAATTTGGCTTCAACCGCAATAGAGCAAAACTGGTTACCGCTTTCCAAGATTGTAATTTCAGACAAAGTCATCAATTTAGATCAAGACAATACCTTTGCTCATCCAAGAACAGGCAAAGTCTTTAAGGTCTTAAACTCTTAAACAATTTGGTTTTAGCATGAATATAAAAGAAATGATTGAGGCGAAACACTTAACTGTTTCGCCTCAATCAGTTTTATGGATTAGTTTTCTTCTTTAAAAATAGTTTCTCTGCGGCTCCCAATACAAAAATAAAGAAGACCGGCACGAAAAATACAGCCAGAATAGTTGCAGAGATCATACCTCCAAATACACCAGTCCCTAGAGCATGCTGAGTTTCTGAACTCGCACCACTTGCAATTACCAACGGAATTACACCACAAGTAAAGGCAAGGGAAGTCATTAAAATTGGACGTAAACGTAACTTCGCTGCCGCAACCGCCGCTTCAATTAAGCTCATACCTTCTTCTTTAAGCATTTTTGCAAACTCAACAATTAAAATCGCATTTTTGGCAGACAAACCAATAATAGTAATCAGACCAATTTTGAAGAAAATATCATTTGGCATTCCTCTTAACATAATGGCCAAAATAGCTCCAAAAATACCTAAAGGAACAACCAACATAACGGAGAGTGGAATTGACCAACTTTCATAAAGTGCAGCTAACACTAAGAATACGACCAACATCGATAAAGCAATGAGAAATGCCATTTGCGATTCAGACTGTTTTTCCTGCAAAGAAATACCTGTCCATTCATAGCCAATGCCTTGAGGAAGTTTAGCAATCAATTTTTCCATTTCTCGCATTGCATCGCCTGAAGAAACTCCAATATTAGGAACCCCAGCAATACTTAATGAAGGACGGCCATTATATCGATTATATTGCTGCGGTAACTTGTTCCATTGCGGAGTAACCACCTCAGATAAAGACACCAGTTGTCCATTTGCGCCTGCAACCTTCAAGTTCAAAATATCTTTTAAATGCATTCGCGATTGTGCATTGGCTTGAACAATAACTTGCTGCATACGGCCCTGATTTGGGAAGTCATTAATATACATAGACCCCATAGAAGTCGAAATAATATCTGAAACAGAAGCAAAGCTAACACCTAAGGTATTTAACTTCTCACGGTCTATTTTCAAACTAATATTGTCACCTTGTGGCAAGCCTTCTGGATAAACCATATAAAACTTTTTGTTTTGAGCGGCCATTTCCATGAGTTTATTTTGCGCTGAAATTAAAGCCGGCATTCCTAAATTGGCCTTATCTTGTAAACGCAAGCTAAAGCCTGAAGATGTACCTAACTCATCAATGGCTGGAGGAAGTACAGACATCGTTGTACCTTCCTTACTTTTCGCCATTTCTGCATTAACAAAGTTGGTATAGTCAGTTGTAGATTTATCCCGTTCGCCAAAATCTTTTAAGGTTGTAAAAGCAAGCGCAACGTTTTGGCCAGCGCCACTAAATCCCCAACCCATAATTGAAATATTGCTTTTTACATCTGATTGTTCATTTAGATGACCTTCAAACTCTTTGACAATTTTTTGAGTCCGTTCTGCAGTTGCATCTGAAGGCAATTGGAACGAAGTTAAAAACCAGCCCTGATCTTCTTCAGGCATAAAAGCGGTTGGCCAATATTTCATACCGGCAAAAGTTAGGCCTGTAATCACCACAAAAATGATGAATGTCGGAATCGTATGTTTAACTACTTTTAAAAGAATAACTTCATATTTTTTTGTGACTTTATCAAAGCTTCGATCAAACCATGCATAAAACCCTTTTTTTTGATGGTTCGCATCAATTGGTTTGAGCAAGGTTGCACAAAGTGCAGGAGTTAAAGTTAAAGCTAAAAATGCCGAGAATAAAATTGAAACCGACATGGTAATCGTAAATTGGCGATAGATAATACCAACCGAACCACTTGCCAAAGCCATAGGTAGAAATACAGCCGCCAACACTAAGGTAATACCAATAATTGGGCTGGTAATCTCGGTCATGGCCTTAGAGGTCGCTTCTTTAGGCGATAAGCCTTCAGTTGCCATAATCCGTTCAACATTCTCGACCACCACAATCGCATCATCAACAATAATTCCGATGGCAAGCACCATACCGAACATGGTCAACACATTAATTGAGTAACCTGTCAAAAGCATGATGGTAAAGGTGCCGAGCAGGGCAATTGGTGCTACGATCGCAGGAATTAAGGTATAGCGAACATTATGAAGAAATACATACATCACAATAAAAACCAGCACCATGGCTTCAAGTAAGGTATGAACTACTTTTTCTATCGAAATTTTAACGAAAGGCGCAGTGTCATAAGGAATACTGAATTGCATTCCTTCGGGTAGGTTTACTTTTAATTCATCGAGTTTCTGCTTTACCGCATCGGCTGTTTTTACTGCATTTGCACCAGGACTAAGCTGAATTGCCGCAGCCGTTGCAGGTTTACCATTTTCTAAAATTGCAAAGCTATACGATTGTGCGCCCATTTCTACATCGGCTACATCCGATAACTTAATATGAGCACCGCTAATATTGCTCTTTAAGCTAATATTCTTAAACTGCTCAACTGTTTCGAGTTGCCCTTGAGCAGATAAAGGCACTGTAATTAGCTGCCCGTTAACTAAAGGGCGGTCACCAAGCCGACCTGGTGCAATATCAATGTTATTGCTGCGAATCGCATTGTTTACATCGCTAATCGATAGACCATAAGAAATCAATTTATTGGGGTCAACCCAAATCCGCATTGCTTTTTCAGCACCAAAAGACTGAATTTTTCCGACACCCTCAACACGCTTAAGCTCTTCGACCACATTACGGACCAAGTAATCACTTAAATCGACCTCTGAATAACGATGGTTAGGTGAGTTTAAACCGACCAGCATTAAAAAGCCTGAAGACGATGCTTCGACTGCTAGACCTTGTTGACGAACAACTTGCGGTAAGCGGGCTTCAACCGCTTTAATCTTGTTTTGTACATCGACCTGAGCCATATCGACATCAGTGCCGGGTTTAAACGTTGCAGTAATTTCAGCGGTTCCTGACGAATCGGTTGTCGCGCTATAGTAGAGTAAGTTTTTTACTCCCGACATTTCCCGTTCAATGAGGGTAATAACGCTATCATTAATCGTTTTGGGAGTAGCGCCAGGATAGCTTGCTGTAATGTTCACCTGAGGCGGTGCGACACTCGGAAAGCGTGCAATAGGCAACTTCGGAATACTTAGTACACCAAATAAAATAATAAAAATCGCAATTACCCACGCAAAAACAGGGCGGCGAATAAAGAATTGAGACATCATTTAGCATCTCCTTGCTTCACCGTATTTTCTGCCGAGGCGACTTTCCATGCTGAAATCGCTAGCTTTTGGTTAGGCTGAATACGCTCAATCCCTTCAACGACAACTTTATCTCCAGCTTTCAAGCCCTTATTGATGAGATAAAATTGTTGATATTGTTGGCCCAGCTCTACAGGACGTATATCTGCACCACCTTTGGCATTTACAACATAAACTTGTGGGTCGCCGTTCATATTGCGCTGAATAGCTTGTTCCGGAACAAGTAAAGCCTGAGGAACAGATGCGCGTTCAATGTTGACGCGCACATACATGCCCGGTAGTAATTTTCTTTCAGGATTGGTCACTTCAATACGGATGGTGACATCACCCGTTTCAGGGTCAACATTAATATCTTCAAAAAGCATTTTTGCCGACACGTTATAAGGTTGTCCCAAACTATTTAAAATTTGCACACCCTTTTGATTGTTGGCAGATAACTCGCCACTTTGTAAAGCTTCCTTTAAGCGCTCATATTCACCAATAGACTGTTTTACGTCGACATACACTCGGTCAATTTGTTGAATGGTAGCCATCGTATTGCTATCAGCTTGGCTGACTAGAGCACCTTCGGTCACAAATGATTTACCAATACGACCGGAAATTGGTGCTCGCACTGTGGCGTACTGTAAATTAAGATTTTGGCGAGCAAGCAAAGCTTTCATTTGAGCAACATCTGCAATCGCTTGTCGATATTGCGATTCCGCATTACTTACTTCTTGCTTACTAATTGCGTTGCTTGGTAAGAGTTGTTGATAGCGTTCAAGTTGTACTTTTAAACGATTAACTTCTGCTTCAGCTTTGTTTAGGCCAGCTCGATTACTATTTACATCAGCTTCAAAAATCTCCGAGTTTATTTTATATAAAGGTTGTCCAGCCTTAACTTCACTACCTTGTGCAAACAGAACTTTTTCAACAATACCACCTACCTGAGGACGAATTTCGGCTGTACGGAAAGCCTGAACACGCGCAGGTAGATTTTCACTAAAGTTCACCGACTGCGGTTGAATTGCTAAAACAGTCACTTTAGCTTCTTGCGCTTGAGCTTGATCTGTCGCTTGTTCTTTACCACAGCCATACAAAGCAAGACTAATTGAGAATATGAATGGAACTAAAAAATGCTTCTGCACTTTTGTAACACCTAATAGACTTCTAGATGCTGGCATTATTTTTGATGTGTGTGTAACAAAAATCACCAATGTGTGGAAAAAGTGTGGAGATTTGCGGAAAAATGCGCGTATCATAAATCAAATTTTTCTCGTGTTTTATTGCTATGTTCGAGTCAACCTTTACGTTTAATTGTCAAGACAAGCTTATTCTTGTGGTGGAAGATGACTATGATATTGGCGATATTATCGAGCATTATTTAAAACGCGAAGGCATGCGTGTCGTACGAGCCATGAATGGTAAGCAGGCCATTGAAATACATGCAACTCAGCCTATTGATTTGGTCATACTCGATATAAAAATGCCCGAATTAAGTGGATGGGAAGTTCTAAATAAAATTCGGCAAAAAGCAGCTACACCTGTGATTATGCTAACTGCTTTAGATCAAGAAATTGATAAAGTCATGGCTCTAAGAATTGGGGCAGATGACTTTGTCGTAAAACCATTTAATCCCAATGAAGTGGTTGCACGTGTACAAGCAGTACTACGACGTACTCAACAAAACCAGCAAATGTCTAACCGAAATCTGATTTATAAAAATATTGAGGTTAATACCGAAATTCATACTGCTTATATATATTTAGGTAACAAGCAACAAGCGCTTAATTTGACCCTGACTGAATACAAAATTTTGCTATTAATGCTACCTCATCCACATAAAGTTTTTACCCGTTCTGAACTGATGAATCATTGCTTACCAGATCGTGATGCGCTTGAGCGTACAGTTGATAGCCATGTCAGTAAGCTACGAAAGAAAATGGAAGAGCTAGGTTTAGAGAACATGCTAATTAATGTTCGTGGGGTAGGCTACCGTTTGGACAATCCGCATGAAAAATAAAACTGGTATTAGTAAACAACTGATTATTGCTCTTAGCTTTACCAGTCTAATTGTTACGTTGAGTTCGCTTATATTAGGTTATGGTACCTATTATGTTGCGATTGAAGTTGGTCTTATTTCTCTTGAAAAATTAAAAGAAAGCGATGAATTTTTCCACTATTTAGACGGCGTATGGTTATTCGCCGTGCTTCTATTTGGTACGGCATTTTCAATTATTTTAGGTATTAAACTTGCTCAACGTTTTATTGTGCCGATTAATCTATTAGCAGATGCAGCAAAAAAAATTAGTCAGGGTGATTTATCTGCACGTGTGGACAGCCCTGTGCATCATACTTCCGAAATTGCTGAACTGATGCATAATTTTAATGATATGGCACAAAAGCTTGAAACTTCTGTACAAAACGCGCACGTTTGGAATGCTGCCATTGCCCATGAGTTAAGAACACCTGTCACAATTTTACAAGGACGGCTACAAGGTATTATCGATGGTGTCTTTAAACCCGAGCCGGCTTTATTTAAAAATTTACTGAGTCAAGTTGAAGGATTGTCGAACCTTGTGGAAGACTTACGTACTCTAAGTCTTTTTGAAAACCAGCAACTCAGACTTAATATTGAAACGAAAAATTTTAATGAGACTGCCTATAAAGTCGTGCACATGTTTCAAGAAAAACTACAGACTGCTCAACTTAAAGTAACTTTCAATATTCAGGCACCAGAAGTGAAGTGCGATCATAGACGAATAGAACAAGTTTTAATTGCTTTACTTGATAATGCCACGCGATATGCAAATCCGGGCAAGTTAAAAATTTCAACCCAATATCATCAACATGATTGGGTTTTAGAAATAGAAGATGAAGGGCCAGGTATTTCAGCTGAGCACCATAAAGAATTATTTAATCCTTTTTTTCGGCTTGAGCAGTCAAGAAATAAAGAGCTAGGTGGAACTGGCTTAGGACTTTCAGTTGTACAAGCGCTGGTGATTGCACATAAAGGACAGGTTGATTACATCAACCAAAATTCACACAGCATTTTTAAAATTAGCATTCCTCAACAAGAGGAAAATGAAATAACTTAACGCTTTGATTAACAGAATTTGCATTTCTTGACTCGTGATTAACCTAAAAATGCGTTAAGTTACTTATAAATTTTTAAAGTAAATACTGATTTTTTATGATAATTGAGATAGAAACCCATCCACTACAACCATTTTTACCTGAAAATGCCCGTTTATTAATGCTAGGGAGTTTTCCACCACCCCGTAATAAATGGAAGATGGACTTTTACTATCCAAACTTTCAAAATGACATGTGGAGAATTTTTGGCTTAATCTTCTTCCAAGATAAAACCTATTTTTTAAGTGAAAATCAGAAAACATTTAATGAAGAACGGATCCGAAATTTCTTAACTGAAACAGGTATTGCTATTTTCGATACGGCTTATCAAATTAAACGCCTCAAAGGTAATGCTTCCGATAAATTTCTGGAAATTGTAACTCCAACAGATTTGGCTGCTTTACTTCAGCAAATTCCTTTATGTCAGACGATTATGATGACAGGCGACAAAGCCACTGATACCTTAATTTCGGTTTTACCTGAAAACACTGAAAAACCTTTAATTGGGACATCGACATCAACTTACTTTGCAGACCGTAATATTCATTTATATCGGTTACCATCCTCTTCTAGAGCCTATCCATTAGCTCTTGAGAAGAAAGCAGAAGCCTATCAAAAATTCTTTAGTGAAATTGGATTCTTGTAATATTCAAAATTACATCATCCATTCAATAGGCAGGTAAGAAACAGCTTTAATCATTGTTCTCTGAAAGCGACTAGTTCCCGGGTCTTTATCATATTCAATAACTTGCCCATTCGACTGATAATCTAGCCAAGTAATTTGCCCTTGGCTATTTAGTTTTAGTTGATAGGCTACTTGCGGCAAATGCCGATCTAACATAACGGAAATTTGGGTTTGTAATTGGTTAGACTCAATCACTAAGCCAACTTCAGTATTTAAGTAAGTAGAGCGAGGGTCGAAGTTAAAAGAACCAATAAATACTTTGCCGTCTACATCAAAAAATTTAGCATGCAAACTTGATTTGTTTTTACCTTTTGCTGGTATAACACTACCCGTTACAATTTCGTACCATGTTCTACGTCGCCGTTCTAACACTGGTTTAAACTCGTAAAGCTCAATGCCATTTTTAAGCATTTCTACGCGGTATTGGCTATAAAAAGCATGTACGATCGCAACATCGTTCGCAGCAAAAGAGTTGGTTAAAGCACGAACTTTGATTCCTTCAACTCGCAGTTGCTTTAAATAATAAGTACCTTGTTGTGTAGGTACAAAATAAGCCGAAGCGAGTTCTAAGTGCTGCTTAGGTTTACCCATAATAGACATGACTTGCCCATAAAGCATTTCATGTTCAGTTGCAGTACCCAAAATCTTCTTGGGCGAGTCTGCTACAAAGTGTGCTTTAGACCACTGAATAGGGTTATGCTCTAAAAGCTCTTTTAAATAGCTCTGCGCATCATAAAGCTTATCTTCGGTAAGGCTATGGTCTTCATGGTGTAATTGTTCATAATGCTCTCTTAAAGCTTTTAAATGATGCTCAGCACAAGTTCCAATAATGGTAGTTGCATTTACACTTAAAGTACTTTCCCAAAAATCGGCAAATACAGCTTGAGCATGCCTTACGGCGTCTCCATAGAACAAAATATCCATATCTGTAAATTGAAACTTACTGCTTGCTTCAAAGTATTCACTACTAATATTTCTACCGCCTGTTACTGCAATCGAAGCATCTGCAATAATGAGCTTGTTATGCATGCGGTGATTTACTTTTTTGAACCGAAAAATATAGTCAAAAATACGTAGATATCGAAACTTGTAGGGATTAAATAATCTAATTTCAAAATTGGTATGCTGTGAGAGACTTCTTAATATGCCATCAAGTTTTATGCCGTTTTGATCATCAATTAACAGTCGAACTTTTATTCCTCGATCTGCTGCCTTAAGCAATTCATGCAGAATGAGGTTACCCACAAAATCATTGGTCCAAATGTAATATTGTAAATCTATCGTTTCCTTGGCATTTCTAATTAAATAGATGCGTGAGGCGATACTCATAAATGCATCATCAAGGGCTACAAAGGCAGTAAGACCCTGACGCGTTTTTTCTTCTGCTGCATCATCATTCAACCAGTTATTTGTCTTTATCACTATATCTTTCTCATTAGAATCGTATCTATCTGTATAAGAAGGTAAATCAGTAAAACCCCAAGCACTTAAGGCCATATTACTATATTGCTGATATAGCTGATTGATCATGTAAGCATTTAATTTGCATCCAAGTTAGGCTTATCTGAGCATTCTTATATTCAATTTATATGTCAAAAATCACAATAACAGTATGATTTTGTTGTACTCTAAAAAATCATAAAATTAAAATTCATATAAAATATTGTTTTAAAAGATATTTTTAAAACATCATAAGAGGTCTATTTAATGATCATTTTGACAATGTGAGCTGCATTTTACTGCAAGAAATTATTTCGATAATTTAGGAGTTTTATCGATAAAATAGTGTCTTAATTCTCATTATTTTTATATGTTGTGCTTTAATAAATAATCGAGCTGCACAAATTCACATTACTTACAATTAGTTCAATAACAACTACATTAAAACACATGATTTCTATCATACTTCCTTAAAAAGCTGAGTAAGCAACCTCCCAAGAATAGGAAGGAAAAGGAGATAGGAAATGCCACAATATTTAATGATTGCTGAAAAGGTATATAAGAAAATTGAAGAACAAGATCTTTTCTCGGATAGTCCCACGGAACACCTAAATAACTTAATAGGCGTAATCCGTAAAGAAATTAAAGGCACTAAATTTAAGCTTAAATATAACTTTATTGACTTCGAAGAATGTCTGACAAAACCACTAGATGAATGCGCCGTTAAGATTGATATTAGTCTAATGCCTAGTCATAAAAATAAGGATGAATATATCTTATGGTTAGCAGGATTTATAGAAAGAATGACTACAGGTGGGGAGACACAACTTCCACCTATTTCAAAATTTATTCCTCCAGATTTTAAATTTAATAATGAGTTTGATAACTTTAAAAATTCATCAGTAACAGCACAGACAAGTGATGATGGTGAACTCATCATCAACTACTTTAAATCAGAAGCTTTTATAAAAATGATAAAAGAAGAAAAATAATTTAAAGAATATAGAAGTGTTTCCACCACACTTCTATGTATCGCTGTCAAAATTCAGCGACTGCCTTCTGGGGCGGTTTTTTTTTGATCTTAACAATCTATGTTGATATGGATCTATTCACATAAGTTTTCACTGTGAACATAACTTGCTTGTTCGCTATAAAAACAGATACAGAAATCAATGTTAGTTTTTAATTATCTTCACTCATGAAGGAGATATAGAAATTTTAAAATACATTCTTTTTCCATTGAACCCGAGCTTTTCTCGTATTTTTCAAATAAAGATAGGGTAAAAGGCTCTCTTGTAGACAGTTTAGTCTAGATGTATTCTGAATCTATAAAGAACTTTCATATGTGTTGGTTTTTTAAAAGGAGGTGTCTATGCTCCATAATTTTAGACAGTTTTTCTGTATGCACATCTGGGAATACGACTTTGATATTTCACATGATGAAGTAAGAGAGTGCAGGAAATGTGGGAAAATTCATAAGATGAAGAATTCCCATAAAATGACTTAAGATTAAAGTATTATACTTTTAATCATATTAAGTAAATT
>NZ_JBIUCP010000022.1:0-61501 GCF_044538765.1 Acinetobacter sp. ABJ-A23_2 | reverse complement strand
GGATTAAATCAAACATTTTCAATAAATTATTAAAAAATTTATATAAGTATTATATTTCTTTATCACATTAAAATGCAGATGTTTTTCTCTAAAATCGCGTATGATGCCAAAGATTAGAACCCTTCCATTGTAATAAGATTGATATGGAGTAAAGTATGGATTTATTAAGTACGGTTAAAAGTCGCTACACCACCAAAGCCTATGATCCTGAGAAAAAAATTCCTCAAGAAAAATTCAATAAGTTATTAGAAATTTTACGCTTTACCCCTTCTTCAGTGAATATTCAACCTTGGCACTTCTTGGTTGCTGACAATTCTGCGGCTAAAGAACGTATTGCTAAGGCTTTAACAGGGCGATATGCCTATAATGCACCAAAAGTTCTTGAGTCATCACATACACTCGTATTTTGCACAAGAACAGATATTTCACCTGAATTTTTAAACCAGTTACTCGAGCAAGATGATTTAAGTGGCCGATTCAAAGATGAAAAAGCAAAACTCGGCCAAAAAGATACTCGCCATGGCTACGTCGAGTTCTATCGTAATGAGCAAAAAAACTTATTTGGCTGGATGGAAAATCAAACTTTTATTGCTTTAGGACAACTACTTTTTGCAGCTGGTCTAGAAGGAATAGATGCAACACCTATGGGTGGCTTTGACGAAGATATTTTAAACGAAGAATTTGGCTTAAAAGAAAAAGGCTTACGTAGCTCTGTAATTGTTTCACTTGGCTACAGAAGTGAAAATGATTTCAATGCCAAGTTGCCAAAATCTCGCCTGCCGGATGAAGTTATTTTTACACATTTATAAGAACTTAGTGGAGTTCAAAAGAACTTTCTCTTGAACTCCTATTTCATGGTAAATGCTAAACACACTAGACCACTTATTCCTAAAATTATTCCTAACATTGTTGGCAGTTTTAATTTTTCTTTATATAAAACTACACCACAAGCCATCCCAAGCAATACGACCAAAATATTCATGCTTGCAAAGACAATTGCTGGAGAGTCTTTAAGTAAAATATGTGCTTTAACATATAGAGCTATATTTGAAAAATTCAAAACGCCAAGCATTAATCCAGCCAATGTATTTTTAAAATGCCATGCTGGCTTTTTTTGGAGTAATAAATAAATAATTGATAAAACAAAGGCCGTTATAAAAATTAGATTCAAAACCAATGTAAACTGTAAACCTAAATTACTCGTATATTTTAATAAAATATCTACTGCTGCATAACCAAACCAGACACTCATCAATGCAAAAATTGCTTTTTTTGATTGATGCCCAGAAGATGCATTGAATTGCCCAAATACAATTAAAAGAACAGCAAAAATTCCTAAACCTATGCCTAATAATTTAAGAGAATTAAACTGCTCTTGGAAAAAGAAATACGCAGCTAACAAAGAAAGCACCACGGATAGTCGCTGCGCAATTTCTGTTTTCACAATACCGGCATATTCTAATGATTTAGCAAGGCACAAAAAAATACTCGGTAGAATGATCCCTAAAGCAACTATGAGCCACCAAGGCGTGTGTTGTATAGAAATATGCTGAATACCTGGCTTAAACCACCAGTAACATAACAAGCTAGCACTTGCATAATTCCATGCAATCATCTGCATGGGTTGATATCCCTTTTTCTTTAAATTTTTTAGTAGTACAGAAACCAGAACACTGCACAGTGCTGCAGCAAATATTAATATCATTTGCAAAGAACCTATTAACCTAAATTATAAGAAAGCGAGATCAACCACAGAGCTTTAATATACTTTTTATATTTTTAAAGCCATAAAAAAACCAGTCATCACTGACTGGTTTTTCTAAGCTAATCAATTAACGATTATTTTCGTCGTCTTGACCATCTTCAAATTTAGAATCGTTGTCGAAACCGCCTTGATGACCACCAAAGCCGCCTTGACCACCGAAGCCACCTTGACCACCGAAGCCGCCTTGACCACCGAAGCCACCTTGACCGCCGAAGCCGCCTTGACCGCCGAAGCCGCCTTGACCGCCGAAGCCGCCTTGACCACCGAAGCCAGCGCCTTGAGCACCACCAAAGCCAGCGCCTTGGCCACCGAAGCCACCTTGACTACCACCCTGAGCTGGGAAACCTGCACCTTGTGCACCTGCTGGACGTGGGTTACGAGCTGGAACAACCGTAGAAATAGCGTGTTTGTAAACCATTTGACTTACAGTATTTTTTAATAAAACAACATATTGGTCAAAAGATTCAATATGACCTTGTAATTTAATACCGTTAACAAGGAAAATAGAAACTGGGATACGTTCTTTACGGAGAGAATTTAAGAACGGATCTTGTAAAGTTTGACCTTTAGACATTTTTAACTCCAAAAAAAAATTTTTAAATCAGCGCAAAAAAACTATCTTTATTTTTCAACTAAAAATTATAAAAAGACAGTGTGCAAATTTTGCTTTATCCATAAGAGTTTCGCAAGTCTTCTTTCGCCTGCTTTATCGTCAAGTAAGTTTTAAAATCGTGTATTTCTTGCAAAGAACGTAACCACGTATATTGACGTTTGGCAAGTTGTCGTGTTGCAAATAAGGCTTTATCCTCCATTTCCTGCTTTTTTTTGAGACTCATATCACTTTTTAATAGAAATTCGAGAGCTTGTCGATAACCAACAGAACGCATAGAGGGTAAATTTTCATCTAAATCGTATTTTTCAATTAGAGATTCAACTTCACTCAAAAAACCGATATCCCACATTTTGCTTAATCTTTGCTCAATGCGTTGATGTAATTCTAACCGATCTGGAAGTAAAGCGTAGTTATGAAATATGTATCGATATGGTACGTTTTTTGGTTGTTCTGCCTGCAATTTGGTAATAGGTTCACCAGTAATACGGTAAACTTCCAACGCCCGAATAATTCGTTGTTTATCAGAAACCTTAAACTTCACTCCAGCGGCTGGATCTACAGCAACCAGTTCATCATAAACAGCCTGCCATCCTTCATTTGCTGCTTTTTCTTCAATTGCTGCACGGACATTTGCATCCGCACTTGGCAAGTTACTTGATAAGCCTTCTAACAGTGCCTTGAAATACAGCATGGTTCCTCCTACCAAAATAGGAGTTTTGCCACGTGAATGCATCTCGTCAATTAGAACACAAGCATCTTCAACAAACTGGGCAGCCGAATAAACCTCAAGTGGGGTAATAATATCTATTAAATGATGTGGATATAATTCCTGCTCTTCGCGAGTTGGTTTAGCAGTACCTATATCCATATCTTTATAAACAAGTGCAGAATCAACCGAAATTAACTCAAAATTTCCGCGCTCGTAAAGTTCACATGCCAAAGCGGTTTTTCCGCTTGCAGTTGGTCCCATTAAATTGATGACGGGCAATTGATTTGACATGTAAAACTACTCTCCTCGAGCAAATAATTTATCTAATTGAGATAATGGAAATGCACGCCAAGTTGGACGACCATGATTACACTGGCTCGCAAATTCGGTTTGTTCCATTTGACGCAATAATGCGTTCATCTCTGAAAGGCTGAGTTGTCTATGTGCTCGCACTGCTCCATGACATGCCATACCAGCCAATAGCTCATCACGCTTTTGTAGTAAACCTTGAGCTTCATCATTTGGGTCTAAATCATTTAGAAGCTCGGGAATAAGATTTTCAAAATCTGCTTTTTGCAAAATAGCTGGTACACCACGCACAATGATTTGCTCATCGCCATACAAATCAATTTCCAACCCTAAACGCTCAAGTTGAGGTTTTAAGTCTTCAACCCGTACCGCTTGCATACGGCTAATTGAGATCACTTTAGGTATAAGCAACTGTTGAGATGTCCAAAACTCAGGTTTATCCCAAGCATTTTTCATTTGTTGCAGCAAGATACGTTCATGAGCTGCATGCATATCAACAATAATCAGACCTTCAGTATTTTGCGCCAGAATATAAATTCCATGAAGCTGAGCAATGGCAATACCTAAGGGAAATTCATCAATTTTAGCGACAGGCTCAATATTTTCATCAACTGAAAAATTGGCAGCAGGTTGATCACGTAATGGGGCCAAGTAAGTCTTTAATGCATTATTTAACTGCGCAGAACCATTATATTTGGGGGTTTGTTCTGCATAGTGAACAGCTTGTGGACGACTGTCATTAAAATCAGTTAAAAGTTCAGTAGAGGGCTGATAACTAATAGGCTTGTCTAGTGTTGTATCAACAGCTTGGTCTGTGCGATGCAATGTGAATTGTTCTTGATATTTAGGCTGAGATTGTACAAATGAAGCCTGTGTATCGTCCACTTTCATGGCTTGTGCTAAATCAGCACTCGCTGTCTGAAATTGTGCTAGTGTTTCTTTAGCATAATGTCTTACAAACTCATGTACTTCGCGTTGATTTAGGAAACGAATCTCATGTTTTGTTGGGTGAACGTTAACATCGATATTTTCAGGATCAACTTCTAGGAAAAGTAAATAAGATGAATGCTGATGACCATGTAAAATTCCGTCATAAGCCATTCTTAAAGCATGCGAAATCGTTTTATCTTTAACAATTCGGCCATTTACATACACATATTGCAAGTCTGCTTGAGCACGTGCATCTGAAGGATGTCCTAACCAACCCGACAAACGCATGTTGATACTGTCTGCATCAATCCAGTAAGCATTTTGAACAAACTGTTGCCCCAATAATTGCTGTACACGCTGAAATCTTAATTCACCGCTATCTGCAATCGGTAAATTAATTCGAATATTATCGTTATGCTCAAGTACAAAACGTATATCAAAATGCGTTAAAGCCAAACGGCGTACAATTTCTTCAATATGGCCAAATTCAGTGGTTGGCTTTTTTAAAAATTTACGGCGAGCAGGAACATTAAAAAATAAATCCTGAACTCGAATATGAGTACCCTTTTGTGCAGCTACAGCTTGTACTTGCTGATGGTCAAAGGCTGTACCATTCACCTCAACCTGATGACCAATTCCGCTTTCATCTTGACTACTGGTTAAAGTCAATCGTGAAACTGCTGCAATAGAAGCAAGTGCTTCACCACGGAAACCTAAGCTCACAATCGCGTGTAAATCTTCTGCTGTTTTAATTTTACTGGTTGCATGGCGCATCACTGCCAATGGTAAATCATCAGGATGAATCCCATGTCCATTGTCAATAATCTCGATTAGTGTTGAACCACCTTGTGCAATCCGCACAATGAGCTCCGTTGCACCTGCATCAATTGAGTTTTCTAATAATTCTTTTACAACCGATGAAGGGCGTTCAATCACCTCACCGGCAGCAATCTGGTTGGCTAACGCGGCGTCTAATGTATGAATACGACGTTGTGTTAGCTTTTCATCAGTCATGAAGCTGTTCCTGCAAAGTCTGGTACAAATGCTCTGTTGGTAAAGTTAAGGTGACGAAACGATTGAGTTCATCATCTGATTTTTGAATATCAATGACGATATCCGCTTCAGGGATTTCGTCTCCACCTTTTGACGGCCACTCAAATAAAAATAGAGCATCCTGAATATCTAGATAATCGCGGATTCCCATTAATTCAAGTTCGTAAGGATCATTGAGACGGTATAAGTCAAAATGAAAAATTTCTTTATTATTAATTTTATAGGGTTCAACCAATGTATAAGTTGGACTTTTAACCGAGCCTTTATGCCCTAGAGCCTGTAAAAAATAACGGGTCAATGTCGTTTTACCAGCACCCAAATCGCCAATCAGATAAATCACGCCAGCTTGAACATGCTGCGCCAATGCCTGAGCTAAACGCTGGGTATCTTCTTCATGATTTAAGACCATTTTCAATGAATACGACATAACACACATAACATGATTCAAAATAATCGATATGATACCATTGCCCTGCTTTAAAGCCTACTTAAGTCCTCAAAGTTGGCTTTTTTTACACCACATTTATTAAATATTGACACACTTTTATGTCTAGTTCGATTGAATTTTTCCCACCTATGATTGATGGCGTAAGCGCAAGCCAAGTCTATCTACCACCGCAAACAAATGCTCACACCATCTATCAATTTCTTTGTGAAAATTTTCCTCATATAAAAGCAATAGAGTGGCAGCAACGTTTTCAAGATGGGCTTATTTACGCGGCAAATGGCGAAAAATTAACATTAGACAGCCCTTATATAGCAAACACTCATATTTTTTATTATCGATTTCTTGCTTATGAAGCCCACGTTCCATTTGAACATCAAATTTTATTTGAAAATGATGACTTGCTCGTTGTAGATAAACCTCATTTTTTAACCATTAGTCCAACCGGGCAATATGTACAAGAAACGCTATTAGTCAGATTAAAAAAACAAACGGGTAATGAGTTTTTAACCCCAATCCATCGATTAGACCGTGAAACTGCGGGAGTCGTTTTATTTTGCAAACGACCACAGTCACGCGGGGTTTACCAACAGTTATTTGCAGATCGTCAAGTTCATAAGATTTATCACGCCATCGCTCAATATAAAGCTGAATTAAAATTTCCTCAGACTTTAAAACTATATTTAGATAAAGGTACGCCCTTTTATACAATGTGCGTTATCCCCCATATTAAAACCAATACAGAAACAAAAATTGAGTTGCTTGAGCATAACCAATCTTGGGCTAAATACTGTTTAACACCCACTACAGGAAAACAACATCAACTCCGTGTGCATTTAAGCTATTTGGAAATTCCGATTAAAAATGATCCTTTTTATCCAGTAGTTCAACATAAAGCCGATGATGATTTTTCTCAGCCACTACAGCTTTTAGCTAAACAAATTTCTTTCATAGATCCACTGACAAAACAGGAAATGGTTTTCAATTCTCAGCTTGAATTGACACTGTAATCACGCCGTAATGACAAAAAGATTATTTTTTATGCTGAAAGACATTGAAATTACATTGCGATGGTTTAAAATAAATCCCTAAAAATTAAAAATCATTTGGTTTTGTTATTCATGCGAAAAACAGAAGTTTATCAGGTTCGACTTGACTCCCAAGAGAAAAAACAGGCTTTTGCTGTTTTTAAACAATTGGGGATTACCCCTGCCCAAGCAGTGCGACTGTTCTTTAAACAAGTCGTCTTAACTAAATCTATTCCTTTTGCGATCGAAAATCAGAACATTAATATGGAACAATTATTAAAACTGAGAAAAGCGAAAGCATCTTCATTAAATCAGAACTCTTCAACTTTAAATGAAGATGATGACCATGAAGATTTATTTGAAGAGTTAAATGCTCTATTAGGTGAAAGTGACAAAACTTAACGGTGTTGCATTTTTAAACAACTTTTAACGTCAGTTGGTTGATTTTTTAGTTATGCTCTCTTTGTAAAAATATAAACATAAATACAAGGAGCGCCTAATGATTGTAAGACGAGCGACCTATGAAGATCTAAGTCAACTTGCTGTTCTATTTGATGAATACCGTCAATTTTATGGTGCATCTTCTAATCTTGATGAATCACATCATTTTTTAAAACAACGTTTTGAGAATAAAGAAAGTGTGTTTTTTATCCATATTAAGGATGAAAAAATCACAGGTTTCGTTTTACTTTATTTAGGTTTTTCTTCAGTTGCTTGCTCAACTTACTATATTTTAGATGATGTCTATGTTACCCCTATGTTCCGACGTCAGGGTTCAGCAAAACAGCTCATTGATACAGCTATTTTATTTGCAAAACAAGAAAATGCTTTACGTATTAGTTTAGAGACTCAAACGAATAATCATGAATCTCACCGCCTCTATGAAAAAATGGGATTTATTCGAGACAGTGAATTTCAGACTTTCCACTGTTTTCTTAAATAATATTTTGAGCGAGTTGTTTTTCCTGCTCCGACAAATACACCCAATCTCCTTCCTCAATTTCAGGTAAAATCAATTGACCGATTTGATATCGATGTAATTTTTCGACTCTATTGCCCACAGCTGCAATCATTCTTTTGACTTGATGATATACACCTTGATGAATGGTCATTGTTAACTGATGAGTTCCTAATAGCGCCACATCTGTCGCAGCAAATATACCCTTTTCTTGGTGCAAATTAACACCTTGAGTAAGCATTTCAATTTGCTCAGGTGTTACTGGATCTATAGTCGTAACATGATAAACCTTTGGAACATGTTTACGAGGATGAGTCAAAGCTTGAAGATATTTACCATCATCTGTGAGTAAGAGTAAGCCCGTTGTATCTTGATCTAAACGACCAATGGCTTGCACGCCACGTTGAATCATGATTTCAGGGAGTAGACTAAAAACACTTTGATGATGCTGAGGATTGTGTGAACATTCAAAACCTTGCGGCTTATTTAGAGCAATATAAACTTTTTCTCGATATTGATAGGTTTCCCCAAACAGAGAAAACTCTAAATTTTCAGGGGAAAACTGTTTTTTAAGATCGCTCACCACCTCCCCATCAATACTTACAGAACCATTTTTTATTAACTGCTGGCAATATTTACGTGAACCAAACCCTTGTGATTGCAAAATTTTTTCCAGCAGCATAAAGCTTTCTCTTTAAAACGAAACCATTATTTTAACGTAGTTTCAGAGTTTTATTACTTTTTGCTTGATCATCTTTGCACTTAACGTCTATTAATTTTGAATTATTCTTCAATGACGCGATAAATATTTTCGTTTTGTTCACTTTCAAATAATAATTCAGTGGTAGGTAAGATCACTTCATTATCCACAATAATATGTTCAATACGCTGACTTAGCTTTAATGGCTCATTTTCATGTTCAACTAAATTTTTCTTTAATTGAGCTTTTGCATCATGAATTTTGTCGAACTGATCTTTAATCTTGATATCTATAATATCCATACGACTAACTCCGCACTCATGAGTAGTGATTATTTTATATCATACTCTCTCAAAAGAAGGATTTTTAAGTTGTTAATTTATATAACATTGTGTCCAAGCGTAACTAAAAATAAAACTTCTTATCATTGAGGCATATACATTAAAATTCTTATTAAAAAGGCCATCTTTATACTTTATCGCTTTTGAAAAGCTCTCACATTTTGGCTCTCAATTATTATACAATTCAAATTATTTGCTTTTTTTACCGCCTCTCATGCTTGCCCAATTCGATGTTAATTTAGTGGTTTTATTAGTTCTACTTATCTGCGGTTTACTAAGTCAAAATGCAGCTGTAACTATCGCCGCAGGCATCTTAATCGTCATTAAAATCACACCGTTAAATCAATTTTTTCCTTATATTCAAGCTCATGGTCTCAACCTAGGAATTCTCATTTTAACCATTGGTGTACTGACTCCCATTGCCAGTGGTAAGCTTAGTGGAGAAAGTATTTTAAAATCCTTTATAAGTTTTAAATCTTTGCTGGCTATTGCTATTGGTCTACTTGTCGCTTGGCTAGGGGGCCGTGGTGTGAAACTCATGTCAAGCCAACCTGATGTAGTTGCAGGCTTACTTATTGGAACAGTTGCAGGTGTTGCCTTACTCCGTGGTGTACCTGTTGGTCCACTAATTGCTGCCGGCCTGCTGTCTTTATTCATTGGCAAATAAATCATAGATATTAAAAAGGTGCTTAATCGCACCTTTTTGATACTTAGGCTAAATTATTTGTTTTATCCAGAATAATAAGCGTTTCGTTTTAACGAGAACTTTTCTAACTGCTTTAAAAATCCTTCAAAATAGCTCTTCTCTTTTTCTTCAGTTCGGTAGCCTGCATATAATGTACGTCTTAAACCAGCTGAAGAAACACAGTCTAAACGGCGGCTAGTCACCCAACCTTTTTGTTCATATTCATTCACAACCCAATCTGGTAAAGCAGCAATACCTCGGCCACTTGCTACAAGTTGAATCAGCATTTGAGTTAAATCTGTTGTTCGAATTTGTTTTGGCTGAATATTTGCTGGTATAAACAGTTTCGACATAATATCTAAACGGTGCTTATCAACCGGATAAGTAATGAGAACTTCTTCTGCAAGATCCTGAACTGTAATATTTTCAGCACGAACCAATCGATGAGTATTTGATAAAACCAAACGTGACTCATATTCAAAAATTGGAAAATACTCGATTCCTTTTAATGCAATCGGATCGGCTGTAATAAGTAAATCAAACTCACCGTTTTGTAAAAGCTCATGTGGATTTGCTTCAAAGCCTGAAGCAAAATCTAAATCTACGTCTGGATACTGTTGTCGATATTGATTTAATAAAGGCATTAACCAGTCAAAACAGCTATGACATTCTGAGGAAAAAATAATTCTGCCTGTTTGTCCATGAACAATTCGCGTAATGTCACTCTGTGTGATCTGAATTTGCGGTAATACATCGTCAGCCAATTTGAGTAAACGCTGCCCAACATTCGAAAAGCTAACAGGTCTACTTCGTCGATTCACCACTTCCACACCATACCAATGATCTAATTCTTTTAATTGGTGAGAAATAGCAGACGGTGTTAAACACAGATCATTAGCAGCCGCAACAAGTGAACCATGTTCACGTAAAGCAACTAAAGTTTTAAGATGACGAATTTCTAACATGGGCAAAAGCCTGAACAAATTGATTTATCTATTAATTTTTAAACTCATCTGTTATTTAGCAGCAAATAGAGTCAGTTTAGATAAATCACTATTAATGAACAGTATTCATGTTATCACAATATTAATTAATTTACCTCAACATGAACTGTGCTTCATTATTTTTATAAGAAGTGAATTTTCATAATTTTAAAGTTAAGTATTCTTTCTAAATAGAAACTAGTAAACCTTTTATATAGACAAAGAAAAAGGCCTAATGGCCCTTTTTATTTCATCATTGTGCTTTTGCTTTGGGAAATGCCTGCTCAAAATCGATAAGCTTAAAGCTTTTCACCAAGTCATCTTGTCCATACGTTACTTCGTAAGAAGTTGGTTTACCACTAAAATATGCTTCAGTTGGTGTTCCAAATACTTCCCATAGCCCAAATGACGCAACATCTGCTATGCCATGGCCAAATGCACGGCTGACTTTCGCCCATTTTGGATAACCTTGCTGGAAAGTATAAATTTCGACTCTTGTACCATCACGATATTCAGAAAGTACAGGTGCTCCAAACTCAGCAATAACATAATTGCGAGAACTACCCGGATTTAAAACATTTAAATTTTTTTTACTTGGTTGATTACCCGCCATAAAGACTGAGCAACCAGACATAGATAAAATGACCAACCCCATAAGGCAGGCAATACTTAATTTTCTCACGCTTTAGATTCTCTATTTTTTAAATATTTATACAACTCGTTGTAATACCTAAAGTATTACGTGCTCATCATATATAATTTATAAAAAAATTTCGATAAATTATTCAAAATAAAGATAAAATGCTTTTGCTTAAGATGTGCAAACATACTCTCAATATTTTAGTTTTTTATTATTTTGATCTCTTTTCCCTTATACTTTCATTTTTGAGTCTGTTTTTTTAATTTATTATGGCGTCACCCCAATCTCCTTCATCCACACATCGGCATTATTCACTCTTTTTAGCAATTTTCTCACTCGCAGTAGGCGGTTTTTGTATCGGAACTACAGAATTTGTCGCAATGGGACTTATTCAGGAAATTGCTCATAACTTAAACATTACAGTACCTGAAGCGGGGCATTTTATTAGTGCTTATGCATTAGGTGTTGTTATTGGTGCCCCTATTATTGCCATATTGGGTGCCAAAGTCCCTAGAAAGACATTATTACTCGGTCTAATGCTGTTTTATGGTATTGCTAATGCTTGTACCGCTTTAGCTCACACACCAGAAACCGTTTTAATTTCTCGTTTTATTGCAGGTTTACCTCATGGCGCATATTTTGGAGTCGGTGCCCTCGTAGCTGCTGAACTCGCAGGCCCTTCACGCAGAGCTTCAGCTGTTGCACAAATGATGATGGGCTTAACCGTTGCTACTGTTATTGGCGTACCTTTAGCCACATGGTTAGGTCAACATTTTGGTTGGAGAGCAGGTTTTGAATTTTCAGCAACGATTGCATTTTTTACTTTAATTGCCGTAGCTTGCTTTGTACCCAATATCCCAGTTCAAGCTACTGCTAGCATAAAAACAGAATTAGCTGGGCTTAAAAATATAAATATGTGGTTAACTCTTGCAGTTGGTGCAATTGGCTTTGGAGGTATGTTCTCGGTATATAGCTATGTCTCACCCATTCTCACAGAATACACAAAAGTTAATATCCAAATTGTTCCTATTGCGCTAGCGTTATGGGGAATCGGAATGGTGATTGGAGGTTTAGCCGCGGGTTGGCTAGCAGATAAAAATCTCAATAAAACCATTGTCGGCGTACTCATTAGCTCAGCAATTGCCTTTGTTGTTGCAAGTTTCCTAATGAGTAATATCTATACTGCGATTGCTTCTTTATTCTTAATCGGACTAACTGTAATGGGTTTAGGTGGGGCTTTACAGACACGCCTGATGGACGTTGCAGGCGACGCGCAAACGCTAGCAGCTTCACTTAATCACTCTGCCTTTAATATGGCAAATGCATTAGGAGCATTTTTAGGTGGTTGGGTACTGAGTCATCAAATGGGTTGGATTGCACCGATTTGGGTAGGTTTCGTACTGAGCCTTGGTGGTCTTATTATCTTACTCATTGCATTTGCTGTAGAAAAAGCAACTCAAAAAGCCTGATTCTCGTCAGGCTTTTTTGCTGAAATACTAGTCTGTTAATTTTTCGCCACAGTGCGGACAATAGCATTTCTTCTCTCTCGCAGATTCTTTTTCTTCTAATACCTTTTCTCGCATAATTTGGATAATCAAATTATGCGCTTGTTCTTTTGGTAGCCCTACTTTTTGCCGAATACGTTCTATTTCAACTTCATCATGCAAGATATCAATACCACGCACTTGAAGTAACTCACGGAACTCTTGTTCAAGGCGCTGATTACGCTGGTTAAGTTCATTGGCTAAACCAGAAGCTAGAATACCAGCTGGCAAAGCAGCAATCCCTACCCCTAAAATTGTAATTAAAGCCCCTAGTAGTTTTCCTAAGCTGGTCACAGGTGTGACATCACCATATCCGACTGTGGTTAAGGTAACGACAGCCCACCACATTGCTTTAGGAATAGAGCTAAAAGCTTCTGGTTGCGCTTTATTCTCAACCACATAAATACCAGAAGCAGTCATAATAATCATAATGATTAAAATAAAAATCACTGCCTGAAACGAACCTTTTTCTCTTTTAATGACACATAGCAATATTTGCAAAGAGATAAAATAGCGAGTTAATTTTAATAGTCGAAGTAATCGTAAAATTCTGAGCATACGAAGGTCTATTCGTACGAAGAAATTTAAATACGCCGGCAAAATTGCCATGAGGTCAATCAGCGCCTCTCCGCTTTTCATCCACGCTAAACGCTGCTTCCATGCAGCTTGTGTAGGATCACGCTCTACTACACTCCAGAGGCGTAAGAGGTATTCAACACTAAAAATCGTGATTGAAATATTTTCAAAGTAGTCAAACCATATACGATAGCTGTAATACAGATCGTTTACTGTTTCTAGCAATACCGCAATGACATTCCCAATAATTAAGAAAACCAAGAAGTAGTTAATACACCTACTCACTGTTGTTTCGTAATCATGGTCATGAAGGTTGTTATAGAAGAACTTACGTAATGTCTTCCAAGCTAAAATTCGCATACGGTTCTGAGCCACATTATATTGAACATATATTAAGCTCACATACGTAAATTCACCACTACAGTGACCAATAAAATATTTTATTAATTGTATTAACTAAACAATCATAAATAATATTTCATATTTTCTAATTATATTTTAATGAGCAGCGACATATCTAAACTCATTTTCTTCCCACCATTGCACATCATAAATACCTGCATGTGACTTCAAAATGATATTAATATAATTTTGAAGCAGCATAATATGATGAGTAATATCTAACTTTCTAAAAAGAAATCTTCTCAAAATTGGTGTATTTGGTGAAATGAATATTGCAAAGCCATTACTGTATTCTTCATACACACTAATACCGATATACATGGTGATCTCAGGTAATGGTACTTCTATTTCCCAGCCCCAACGTTCAGCAGTTAATTCAATACTTAAGTGATATCTATTTTTCAATATACTATAAATATACTGTGCAATATCTTCAGTTTTCTGTACTAACGTATTTCCGTCTTCTGCTGATAAATTTTGATCATATAGATGGTAATCATCAAATTTAAATTCAACAATTGTCTTTAGCATTTTTAAGTTCCATATATAAAATACCCATGTTCTTTTTAATTATTTTTAAGTTCGTTCAATTATTTTAAAGCAAAATCTTCTTTAATATCTAGCCTTATATTTATTTTTACATTTTAAATAAACAAAACATGATCTATTTAATATTTTATTTGAGAACTAGGTATTAATTCTCTTTTAAATAAAAAAGGAGCTGAATAATCAGCTCCTTTTTTGTACTAAATCGACAAATTAAGTCAATTGAGCAGCAGCAATTTTCTTAGTATCTACTTTATCAGCAGCATTTGTATATTCGCCCATTTGGTCGAAATTCAAATATTTGTAGATGTCAGCAGACATACTGTCAATTTGAGCTGCATATTGTTGGTATTCTTCTGGAGTTGGTAATTTACCAAGTACAGCAGCAACAGATGCAAGCTCAGCAGATGCTAAGTAAACGTTAGAACCTTGACCTAAACGGTTAGGGAAGTTACGTGTAGAAGTCGATACAACAGTTGTGTTCGGCGCAACACGTGCTTGGTTACCCATACATAATGAACAACCAGGCATTTCTGTACGTGCACCAGCACGGCCATAAGTGTTATAGAAGCCTTCTTCCATTAACTGATGTTCGTCCATACGTGTTGGTGGAGCCAACCATAAACGAGTTGTTAATGAACCGCTTGGTACTTTTTCAAGTAACTGACCAGCAGCACGGAAGTGACCAATGTTAGTCATACAAGAACCGATGAATACTTCATCAATTTTGTCGCCTTGAACGTCAGAAAGAAGTTTTGCATCATCTGGATCGTTCGGGCAGCAAAGGATAGGTTCTTTGATGTCTGACAAATCAATTTCATAAACTTTAGTGTATTCAGCATCAGCATCAGCTTTAAGTAAGCTTGGGTTTGCTAACCATTTTTCCATGTTTTCAACACGGCGAGCCATAGTACGAGCATCACCATAGCCTTGTGAAATCATCCACTTAAGCATTGTGATGTTAGAACGTAAGTACTCAGCAACTTTCTCTTCAGAAAGTGTGATTGCACAACCAGCAGCTGAACGTTCAGCAGAAGCATCAGAAAGTTCGAATGCTTGCTCAACTGTTAAGTCAGTTTCCATTTCTGTTAAGTCGATTTCTAAGATACGACCAGAGAAGATATTTTTCTTACCTTTTTTCTCAACAGTAAGATCGCCTTCTTTGATTGCATAGTAAGGAATCGCATGTACAAGGTCACGTAAAGTGATACCAGGCTGCATTTTACCTTTGAACTTAACAAGAACTGATTCAGGCATATCAAGTGGCATTACACCAGTTGCAGCAGCGAAAGCTACAAGGCCAGAACCTGCTGGGAACGAAATACCAATTGGGAAACGAGTATGCGAGTCACCACCAGTACCTACTGTATCTGGAAGAAGCATACGGTTTAACCAAGAGTGGATAATACCGTCACCTGGACGTAAAGATACACCACCACGGTTCATGATGAAGTCTGGAAGTGTATGTTGCATTTGTACGTCAACTGGCTTTGGATAAGCAGCAGTGTGACAGAAAGATTGCATTACTAAATCAGCAGAGAAGCCCAAGCAAGCTAAGTCTTTTAACTCGTCACGAGTCATAGGACCAGTTGTATCTTGAGAACCAACTGTAGTCATCTTAGGTTCACAGTAAGTACCTGGACGGATACCTTGACCTTCTGCAAGACCACATGCACGACCAACCATCTTCTGAGCTAAAGTAAAACCTTTGCCAGTGTCAGCAGGTTGTACTGGAGTACGGAATAATGTAGATGGAGCTAAACCTAAAGCTTCACGTGCTTTAGCAGTTAAGCCACGACCAATGATCAAGTTAATACGACCACCAGCACGTACTTCGTCTAAAAGTACTGGAGTTTTAAGTTCAGACTCAGCGATTTGTTCGCCATTTTTGAACGCAGTAACTTTTGCAGCAGCATGATCGATTTTAAGAGTAACTTCGTCACCCATGTTCATGTTAGAAACATCGATCTCTACTGGTAATGCACCAGCATCTTCCATTGTGTTAAAGAAGATCGGAGCAATTTTACCGCCTAAGCACACGCCACCGTCTTTTTTGTTTGGAATGTGAGCGATTTCATCACCAAAGAACCAAAGCACAGAGTTTGTTGCAGATTTACGAGATGAACCTGTACCAACAACGTCACCTACATAAGCAACTTGGTTGCCTTTAGCAATAAGTTCTTTAATTTGGTTTAATGGACCAACTTCACCTGGTTTTTCAGGGTTGATACCGTCACGCTCGTTTTTCAACATTGCGTTTGCGTGTAATGGGATGTCTGGACGGCTCCATGCGTCTTGAGCTGGAGACAAGTCATCAGTGTTTGTTTCACCTGTTACTTTGAACACAGTGATTTTGATTTCTTCTGGTACGTCTTTACGACTAGTGAACCATTCAGCATCAGCCCAAGATTGTAAAACAGCTTTTGCATTAACATTGCCAGCTTTAGCTTTATCAGCTACGTCATGGAACGCATCAAATACAAGTAAAGTTTTTTTCAATGCTTCAGCAGCTAAGCTCGCTAATTCAGCATCATCTAGAAGCTCAACTAAAGGTGCTACGTTATAGCCACCAAGCATAGTACCTAGTAAATAAACTGCACGTTCTTTAGAAACTAGCGGAGATGTCGCTTCGCCTTTTGCAATCGCTGCCAAGAAAGCTGCTTTTACGTAAGCTGCTTGGTCAACACCTGCAGGAACACGGTTTTCAAGCAAATCAACCAAGAATGCTTCTTCACCTGCCGGTGGGTTTTTTAATAACTCAACAAGTTGAGCAGTTTGAGCATCATCAAGTGGCTTCGGTGGGACTCCGAGTGCGGCACGTTCAGCAACGTGTTGGCGGTAAGCTTCTAGCACGGTGTTCATTCCTCTTTTTTTAAAAAATTACTTGTAAATTCCAGCTTTCACAAAGCTTCACAAGTAATATGGACTACAAAATTTTACTAGAGTTCAAGCTAAAAGTTAATGCGCGCGGGGTGTTTCTCCGTGATGCCCATTATTTTGTAACTAAATACCCCTGTGTAAATAATGATCTTAATGACTGACTTATCATGCGATATTTTGATTTGAAAGAACACTCCACCTTAGTGGAGTGTTGACGATGTCTTGTACACTTAGAACTTTTTGTAGTTTGGCATTTTGTCGTGGGGTGTAACTAAGCACTCATCTGCCATTTGTTTTCTAATTTTTTCTTGTAGGGCTTCTGGGTTAGTTTTTAGTTCATCTTGTGGAATAGCATAAACTTTTTCAATAATATTCAAGATGAATTTTTTGGTGATCTCATCTTCAATTTTATTTGCATGTTCAACCGCTTGAGTCTTTTCAATTGCTTGCTGACGATCAAACACAATACTTCTAGCTGCATTTCCAACACTTGTACAAAAGCCATGCCATTGTTCTTCAGGTGTTAAAGGTTTTTTCTCTGTACAGCCGACTAACAACATACCCATCAAAACAAATAAAACTTTTTTCATCATTACTCTACACAGACTAAGCTGCCCACATCATACTGAATCTGACAAACTTTGCAAAAACTGCCATAAAAAACCGAGATAGAAATTCTCGGTCTTTTATAGGAAGTGTTAGAAATACTGATTTATCAATTCAGATTAATTAAAAAATTTAATATCAGTAGGCGTAGATATTTTTGCAGCATCGCCAGCAGGTTTTAAGCTACCGCTTTTTGCATCAAAGCGGAACAAACTAATATTATTACTGTATACATTCGTCACATACAGATATTTACCAGTCGCATCGAATGAGAAAGCTCGTGGTTCAATACCATTAGCGTTATAAACGACTGGTTGATCTAGCAAGCCATTTTGTTGAATTTTAAATACCAAAAGTTTGTTGTCTGCACCACGATTGGCAGCAATTACATATTTGCCATCTGGACTAAGGATAATTCCACTCGCACTTTTAAATTCGGGGGTTTTATCTTCATGTACCAGCTTTAGCTCAGCAATTTTTTTCAAATGTCCATCTTGTACATTAAACGCCACAATTTCACTTCGCATTTCTGCGGTAATGTATGCATGCTTGCCATTTGGTGAAAAGACCATATGACGTGGACCAGACCCATGAATAAACGTCACATCTCGGCTACTGTCCGCTTCAAGTGGTTGCGTTTTACTTGGGTTATAACGAAAGGTATAGATTTTGTCATTTCCAAGATCGCTCGCATATAAATACTTACCATCTGGGCTGAAAGTTGTCGAATGTGCATGACCACTTTCCTGACGACCTTTGACATGACCAGAACCTTCTGCGAACACAATATTTTGTACCATTTCACCTAAATGTCCATTTGGCAAAATTGGCAAAACGGCTACGCCACCACGACCTTTATCGAATGCGGAATAGTTCGATACAAACAGGAACTTACCATCTAAACTGATTGAGGCATGTGTTGGATGTCCACCATGGCTATCCACTGTGTTCAGTACCTCTACCTTTCCGTTTTGAACTGATAAAGCAGTGACTTCCCCTGAGTTTTCTTCATTTGTTGTATATGCAAAACGGCCATCTTTCGATTTCACAATCCATGAAGGACTTTTCATTTTTAATACTTTAACAGGAGTTAAAGTCCCATCGCTATTCACTTGAAGCTGGTACAAACCTTCACTGGCCTGTTTTGGTTTTTGCACAAGTGGTGCATTAGGAATTGATGTCCAAGTTCCAACTAAAGCGATTTGTTGATCTGCAGCATTCACAGCGTTCCCCCAACCAAGTGATAAAAACGTCACTGATAAGGTTGTTGTTAATTTTTGAATTAGCCCACGATATTTAACATTTGGCTCGTTATCCCTATTCTCTTTAATTTCAACACAAGTATCTTTTTTCACTGGCATTTCCTTGGAAAACTCACCTTATTTGCAATTATCAACAAGGCATTATCAATCTAATTTCATTTAATGATTCTGAAAATTAATTTATAAAACTGCAGTTTTCAAGTGAATTTTCTTTAATAAAAAACCTATTTAAAGCGTGACTCCTGCTCAAAAATTGATGATCTATATGATTAATATCCAACTTTTTAAAAACACTATAAATATTTAATAAAATAAGAGCCCACTAAAAGTGAGCTCTTAATTCATACATTTAGAAACGCCAATTGTAGAATAGGTCGATTGCTCTTTCTAAAGACTGACTTGCTTCTAAATATAAACGGCGGTTCATTTGATAACGCAAGGTAAGCTTGTTAACTGGCGTAAATACACCAACACCATAACGAATGAATAAGTCAGGGGTAATATATCCAGTTAAACTTACCTGAGTATCATCCCCTGTACCTTGAGCATCGAGTGCAAGTCCACTTAAACCAAAAGTACGACCAATTTGATTCGTTAAAGCACGAGTACCACCCAAGCCCATACTAATACCGGCCGCAGCAATTGTATTGTTTACATCAGATTTAAAACCTTCTGAATTACTTAAACCGCTAGAACCTTCATTAATACGACCTGTTACCAATGCATTTAATGCTTCTTGTTCAGATAAGCCTGCATCGTTATAAACTTGAATGTTTGGAGATGATGCAGTACCTGTGACACGAACGCCCACCATACTGCCCTGAACATTCTTATTCGCATCAATATCTAAAGTCGGGTTTGCCAACGGACCATTGAAACGGGCAATTGCACGGTTTAAATCTAAGCTTTGTCCATAGGCTTCAATTTTCACTTTTTGGCTCACACCAATAGCACCCATTGCGCGCATTGCAGTTTCATAACCACGCTGAGTTAAGTTCAAACGACCTACTAAAGGAATATTACTGTTAAAGCCTTGGAAGATAACCTGATTACCAATATTTACCGAAATATCTGCACGAATATCCCAAGGTTTTGCTGCACGTAAAATTGCAAGTGGATCTTGGCCTTGACGAACAATACGGACATCTGAAGATGTATTAATGACAGGTGCGGTTGTTTCAGGCATTGAAATACGTGCACGAGGGACATCTACCGATCCTTTCAAACTTAGACGTTTATCGAAAGGATACATATCGAGTGTCAAATTCGGATTTGCAATTGCGGTAATTAATGGTGCTTGGCGTACCAGTAAGTTATCACCTTTTAAGTTCAACTGTAGACGTGGTGAATCTTTCCAGTCGAAACTACCTTTAAGTAAACCTACCCCTTGTCCACTGTTAAATGCACCATCAATTGTTGCCATATCCTGACGAATAGACGAGTACACTTGTACGTTGGTTAAGTTCACTGGCAGGGAAATCATACTGATCGCCCCGTTTTTCAAACGCATTTCACCCGTAAACTGCGGTTGGGTTAATGTACCATTCACTTTACCTGCTAAGGCTAAGGTACCACTCATTGAACGTACATCTTGAATGAATGGTTTTAAAACTTTCAACTGCACATCATTAAAGGCCACCTCACCACGCATTGGCATAGAGGGTTGGTATGGATTAATAATGACATTTGCATAGCCAGTACCAATATCAGGTGTTTTTACATCAACACGTAACAATAGACCATCTGAAATACTCTTCGCGATTACGCTCAGTTCATCATAAGTCAATGTCGTTGGTGGGTCTTGAGGGTCTTCTGCTGCTAGACCTAGCTCACCTTTTCGTGTCACTAAACGTGCATCAAGTTTAGGGTGTCCACCATTTACCCAAGAAGCTTTTGCATAGCCATTGAGTTGCCCTGTCATTGCCAACCCTTCTGGCATGAACGCAGCAAAATCGCCTAAATCCAAATTTTGGGTAACAAATGAAATATTGCCCTGTGCTTTACTTACACGTACAGGTTGATCAAGACATAACTGACTACTTCTACTTTGCCAACAATGTTGTCCCACATATAACTCAGAACGTGCTGATGAGAAAACAACAGGTGCATTTTGATTTTGTGCTAAACGAATTCGACGTGAATCAAAACTACCTTTTTGAATTTGGCCTAACCAATCATTATTCTGGTTAAAACCGCCTGCTAACTGTACATAGAACTTAGAAACATTATTATTCGCCTGCACTTTTAATAAGTGCGCTTTTCGTGTTCCGGCCAAATTCACCTCAGCAGACTGGATTAGACGGCTACCACTACGTAAATTGTCTAGTTTTGCTGTGAGTTGAGTTGGTGTTGTTTCAGAAGTTGGAAGTTCACCCTGTACACGCAGTTTTTTAATACTCACTAAATTAGTGTAGGCAAAGTTATCAACTGCAATATTAGCTGTAGCCTTTAAACGTGGTTGAGATTGGACACTCAAATCTCCATACGCACGGCCACTTAAACCAGGATACAACTCATAAAGTGCAGGTGCATTGAGCTTAATTTTTAAATTCTGCGCATTACCAGTCGCTTGCAACTGGTTCTGTGCATACACTAAAAATAGATTATTCGCTTCAAATTGTTGAGGTAAAAAGCCCTTTTGGTTCGAATCCATAAGTATAGATAAGTTACCTTTACCTCTCACTGGCTTGTTATTCAAAAATCCTGCAAGATTCAATTGTTGAATATCAATACGCTTTAACTTATCAGACCAAACACCTTGCGTTTTTACATTTCCTGAAATTTCACCTTTTACACTAGAAACAAAATATTGAGGTTTAAAACGCACAAGCGAACTATTGATATCCCAAGCAATACGATCTTTTAAATTTAATGATCCAGTCGCATAGATTTTTCCTGCAACACCATCATGTTGTAACTGACTAATTCGAATAAACTCTGGAGTACCTGCAATAGAGAACTTTAATAATCCATTAGCCTGATTAAGTGCTTTTAAAGATCCATCATAATTAACGGCAAAACCTTTAAAACCGCCACCAGCTTTAACATCATTAAATAATAAAGCTGCTGTACTTTTTCCAGCTAGCGCAATAGTTTCTTGGTTTGCTTGAGCCAATTGGCCTTTTAAATCAATTTTTTCCAGTTGAATAATTTGTTGATTTGGCTTTGCAAAACCACTTGCCTTGACTGATCCATTGAGTAGGTTAACCGGTGCAGCTGCATGAATACTTTGTGGATTAAAGTCTTTTGCATTTAATAAAGCATTCCATGCCAGCTGACGTTTTTCAGTAGGCAATAAAACTTTGGCCTGACCTGAGAGACTACCTTTTTGAGCCACAAAATTAAAACTAGGAACATTAAGAATATTATTTTTAACATTCAACGTTGCCAGATATTGCCCTGCTGGCAATAAAGTCTGTTCATGCTGATATACTTTTGTCGAGACTTTAATATCTTGCTGACCATCTCGAAGAGTCAGATCAACTTGACCACTATCACTGCTTAACCAACCTATATATGGCATAGCACGGTCTATTTTTGACCAAGCCACATTCATAAACATTGGCTGAGGTTTTTTATTCTTTTCAGGAGCTTGGTTTAATTTAAGTTTCCAAGACTCGTAGCGGTCAAAGTCTACATTAGCTAATACTTCAGTACCTTTTTCCAAAGAACCCGTTGAAGAAACGGCTGCATCTAAACTTGGTGGCAAGAAATCCTGAACGACTTGAGGAATCGCTTTATCTTTAGGAGTAACATGATCTAAACGACCTTTTACATCCCAAGTGACATGATCTTTCCAGTTCACTAACCCTTTAAGGTTAATTGCACCTTTCATAACCTGACCATTAAAGTCAGTAATATTCAACTGGTGAACCAGATCGGTATTCATTAAGGCGTTGTATTGGCCTTCAGGTAAATTCTCACCTTTTAAATCTGTATCAAGTGCTAAGTTCAGTTGTTTCACATCTCCCTGAAACTTGATCACGCCATTTTTAGCAAATAATTTTTGTTCGACCAGTAAAGGCAAGTGATAGTTTTTGAATAACAATGCACCTTGCATAGGTACTTCATGACGAACAGGATGTAAAACGACCCAACCTGTTAATAAATCTGGTGTTGTGGTTGCTACACCAGCTTGTAAAGTGTCTAAACTTCCTCGGGCTGCCACTTTAATATTTTGGATATTTAAACTTTTTAAAGAAGGAATTCTTAAATCTGCAGTCGCATTAAGTGGATATTTACCACTAAAGTCCATATTTCCTGTTGCGTTATGAACAGAAAGATACCCCATATCCATACTTGAGTTTTCAAACTTCAGCTTTGTTTCTGACCACAGCGCATCATTTAGATGAACATCATGGAAATTTACGACAGAACCTGAATTTTTAATTTCTAAATGATCGACATCTGCCTGATCTACCCGCAGCACAAATGGCAATTTAATGGGTTTAAATCCAAATGGTTTATCTGATGGCGGAGCTTTATTAATAATGATTAAGTTACGTACATCTGCATTACTCAAATGCACTTCTTTTTCTAATATTAAAGAACGCCACCCTAAGCGAACATCAGCTCTATCTAAAGTAACATCGACTTCTGCTAACTGAACAATAATATTTTTAAGGATAATTCCTTTAAGTAAATTACCCCCTTCATATTCATATTTAATAACTTGCTGCGCCTGTAAAACACGGTCTAATAAGAAACGGCTTCCACGGTCAGTCGACATCATAATAATGATAGAAGCAACAAGTAATAAAAGTATGATTAATATCGTCAGCAAGAAGCTGCGCAAAATGCGTCGCTTCTTAGGAGAGTCAGGTGCCGAAGTGGGCTGCTGTTCTACTTCCGCCATAAAATAAACCTAATAAATTTTATTTTTAAAGTTGTGGACCAATAAAGAAATGCAAACGAATCGGATGATTATCATCAGAAATACCTGAAGCCACATCTAAACGAATTGGTCCAATTGGTGACTTCCAACGAATACCGACACCAACACTATAAGCACTCGGATTACTAAAATTCTTATCGTAAGCATTACCAAAATCAGAAAAAACAGCTGCTCGCCATCCCTCTTTGAATTGATAGTTATATTCCAAAGAGCCAATAGCTAAAGCTTGTCCACCAATCTTATATCCATTTTCTTCTGGTGAAAGACTTTTATAATCAAAACCACGAATTGTCTGATCACCACCAGTAAAGAATCTTAAATTATAGGGAACTTTATCAAATTCATCGGTAAAAATATAACTAAGATCAGATCGCCCCACAAACTGATGGTTATCGTTTTCACCCAAAGAATAAATAAATCTCCAACCCGCTGTTGCAATCGCCATATTAGCATCGGAAAGTAGACTACTACTTCCCAGTTCTATCTTATAGCTTTGTTTAAATGCTTTAGTTGGGTTTAAACGTGTATTACTCGAAGTTTTAGATGTTTCATAACCGAATAACAAGGCTTCTTGTTCTGATGCAGCAGCTTTAAAAGCATCTGGTAACTCAGAAATATCAACATCCCCTTTTTGAGTTAAACGGTCCAGACGGTAACGTACCCCAATCGTATGTTGCCAGTTTCCTAATGGCTTTTTAATAACTCGCTCACCACCGAATACCGCAGATTCAGTTAATAAACTCACATCAGGACCGATATTATCTCTAGTCTCGCGCTCATAACCACCCACAATATTAAAGTAATCATTTAATGGGTGCTTATAAGGAATACTATAACGGCCATCTATAGACTGCCGAATTTGTGAAAGTTCAAAGTTGGCATCAAATGAATGACCATATTCATTGACAATCGAGCGGCGATATTGACTACGTAAACGAGCTCCCGTGTCAGTACCATAACCAACACCTGTTTCCAGACTATTTAGTTTGTCAGCATTTAAGGTCACAATCACCGGAATTCGTTTTTCTTCACGTGCCTGGGCTTGTAAACGGTCTTGTTCCGATTCTTGCTCTGCGTGTTGTACTGCTGCTGTTTTTAAAGCAGCGGGCGCCGCAGCTAATTGTGGATTTTCAGTTCCGGCAAATTGTTTTTCGTCCACGACATTTTGAGTGACTTCTTTACTAGATGAAGCTAACTGTCGAGCTTTAGCAAGCTGTTGTTGCTCAGGGGAAAGCAATTTCGATTCATCAATAGTGACATTTTGCTGATCAACCAATGCTTGCAAATCTGGCGGTAATTCAAGTGGTTTTTCAATTGGATCAGGTTTAATTGAATCGACCAAAGTGTAGTTAAAATAACGCGAGTTAGTCAGGTTATTGGCTAAAGCATTTACACGCCAGAATGTGTAATCATCACCTTCTTGCCAAGGTGCCATACTTTCCAGAATTTTTAACTTGATTGGCAATGGTTTTGAAGGATCGCTCATACGAAACTCAACCTTACCCAGCTTATAGCGCTCACCTGTTTCATACTTGAGATTAATATCTGCTTTGTTCTCAGGTTGGCTTACTTTCACATCATGTAAACGCCAGTACGCATCAAAATACCCGTTATTCGATGCAGCATCGACAATTCGGCTTTTGGTTGTTTCATACAGACCATGATTAAAAATATCACCTACATCTTGGTCTGGCACTAAACGAATAACCTGAAACTGTGGCTGTTTTGAACCAGCTCCACTAAACTCAATGTTTTGTTCATTAATTCGTACAGGCTCATTTGGAGTAACGTTAACACGAACGCGGCTTGCACTTAATTTTTCAAAACGAAACTCAGCATTGTAATAACCCACAGCTTGGGCAGCTTGGTTACTTAAACTTCTAAGCTGAGGTAACGCGGAATTAAAATCTTCAAATGATTCTTGGGTAAATGTAGATAATTTGCCTTTAATATTTTTAGCAAGATCATCCGGAGCTCCACTGACCTCAGCAGAGATACGAGGTATTTGTTCCATCGGAATCACACGTGGTGGACGGATTTTATTTATTATTCGCTTAAAGAAACCTTTTTCTTCGGGTGGTTCTTCAGTCGCAGCTGTAAGCTCGGGTAAAGTTTTTCCTGTTTCATTTGCTTCGACTACAATCTTACTATCCGATTGAATCTCACTCATGAGTTGGTCAATATTTACAGGTGCTTGAGTAATTTCATGTAATTCTGCTTGAGATGCATCATTGACCACCATTTCTGGATGTTTTTGCGTTCCATTCTGGAAGTTCTGAGCTTCAGTCTTTGCCTCTTCTGCTACCCGATAAATTTCATTTGCCATGTTCTGGTCAACAGGCATAACTGGTAAATCTTCAAGGTTATCGAGCGTAATTGGCTTAAATTCTTCAATCTGATTTGGAAATTGTTCTTGTTGTTGCAATATAGCCAAGCTATCTTGTTGTTGCTGTGCTTGAGTTACAAGAGTCGCAATATCAGTAATCGGAACATCGTTTGGGTTATTTGTATTCGTTTGTTGTAATGATGAATCAGCTACTGTCTGGTTTGCGACTGGTGTTATAGTATCAGCCGAACTTTGAGCATAACAAGGATTAACACATAAACTTAACAATAGGCTGCTACAAATAAGTTTAGGTATACTCTGCATTTTCAAGATTAAATGCATAGAGTGAGAAAGAGTTGACTGTTTAAACTTAATTTTAGAAGGCATGGAAAACTCTAAACTTATTTTTTAATAAACGCACCAATATGAGGATAAAACTCACTCGAAACCATTGATTTTTCATTTAATCAAGCGTTAAAAATATCATACATGGTTTTCGATGCAAATTAACACTCCGTCACATTTTTTAATAAAACTCAATGAAGCTTGCACATGATGAAACAAGATGAATCCCTGATGACATCACGTCGGTTTGTACCGATGTTTTTTACACAGTTTTTTGGCGCATTAAATGACAATGTTTTTAAGCAAGCTTTATTGTTAGTCATTACGTATGGTTGGATTCAACAACAATCTGCCCCAGTAAGCACACTCAATAATTTAGCAGCATTATTGTTTATATTGCCATATTTCTTTTTCTCGGCAACAGCTGGGCAAATTGCAGACAAATATGAACGTGCACAGCTTGTACGTGGTATAAAAATATTAGAAATCATCATTATGCTTATTGGTTCTGCTGGTTTTTTATTGGGGCATTTATGGTTGCTTCTTCTCGCTTTATTCTTAATGGGAACTCATTCCACATTTTTCGGACCTATTAAATATGCAATTTTGCCTGAGATTTTAAAACCAAATGAACTCATGTCGGGCAATGCCTTATTTCAATCAGGTACATCGATGGCAATCTTGTTCGGAATGATCTTAGGTGGTGCCGTAATTGCATCATCAGAAGGTAATTTGCTGTGGATTAGTCTGACTGTAGTTGCTATTGCTTGTATAGGCTATGTGTTTAGTCGCTTTATCTTGCCTCAAAAAGTTGCTGCACCAGATCTAGATATTGACTGGAACTTTATTCGTACAAGCTTCCAAACCATTACATATGCCAAAAGCTTACCGTTAGTGTTCACAATTTTATTAGGTAACTCATGGTACTGGTTTTATGGGGCGACTTATTTAACGCAAATTCCGCAGCTGACTCAGCAAAATCTCCATGCATCAGAAAATGTCGTCAGCCTACTACTCACCTTTTTCTCAGTCGGAATTGGTGTCGGTTCACTACTTTGCCGCAAAATTGGTGGTTCAGAAATTAATATTAAAATGGTGCCAATCGGTGCAATTGGCCTTACTGTTTTTGCACTTTACCTTGCAGCCAGTCTAGCTTTTGTACCCGAAAGAACTGGTGCATTACTGACGTTAAAAGATATTTTCACTCAAGGTTGGGTTTACTACCATGTCATGATTGCTGTGACTTTATTGGGTATTAGTGGTGGTTTTTATATTGTTCCTTTATATGCCATGATGCAGGCTTATTCGCCTCGCTCCCATCGTGCCCGAGTGGTTGCAGCAAATAACATTTTAAATGCTGTATTCATGGTTTCTTCTGCAATTTTCTCAATCTTAATATTAAGTGTTTTAAAAATTGATATTAAAATACTATTTATTATTACAGCTGTACTTAGTGCAATCTTTAGTATCTGGCTTCTTGCCCGACTAAAACCAATGCTTGCCACAGCACATCTTTCTTTGGAGGACTAATTTATGCGCCACTACACGGGAATTGATCAACTTATTAACTCCTTTGATCAAGCATTACGTAGTCTTGTTCCGGGTGCAACAGCAGCTCAGCGCCAAAACCCAGCTGAAACGGCTGAAACACAACTTGGTGTAGAAGATGCTCGCCATGTTGCAGGCCTCATGCGTGTTAACCATAGTGGTGAAGTATGTGCTCAAGCGCTTTATCATGGACAAGCATTAACGGCGAAATTACCGAATGTACGCCGTGAAATGCAACAAGCAGCAATTGAAGAGCAAGACCATTTAGCTTGGTGCGAAGACCGTTTAAAAGAGTTGAATAGCCATACAAGTTTATTGAACCCAATCTGGTACGGCCTTTCATATGGTATGGGCGCTCTTGCTGGTATTGCTGGTGATAAATATAGCTTAGGTTTTGTTGCTGAAACTGAACGTCAGGTAAGCATGCATTTGCAAGACCATTTAAACCAGTTACCTCCTCAAGATGAACGTTCTCGTAAAATTTTGGAGCAAATGAATGAAGATGAATTACATCATCGCCATACAGCGCTTGAAGCAGGTGGTGTTGAATTGCCATATGCGGTAAAAATCAGTATGACTGCCATTTCAAAGTTAATGACTAAAACGAGTTATTATCTTTAAAAAAACAAAGGATTGATCTCATTCAGATCAATCCTTTTTTCAAATATTATTTTAAGCCGTGATCGTATTTAAAACGTTCAATATCTCGAATTGAGTTCCAATAGTTGCGATTAATACGGTCACGATCAATTTGTAATTCTCTTAAAAGCTTACGATAACGTTCACGCTCTTCTGGCTTTAATTTTTCGTTATAAGCACTGTCAGAATACTGCTTAAACTTTTCATCATAACGGTCGTATTCATTTTTTGCATTGTAGTAATCTGAGGCAGCTCGATAATAAGGTCTTAAACGATTACGCTGCTCGATTGGACAGACATTAATATTCCCATTCCCTTCTAAAGCATTATAAAAAATGTTTGCTGGCTGGCAATAATACCCTAGACCTTCTTTATATCCACGCTCATATGACTTTTGATCTGGAACAATATTGGCTTTTCCGCACGCTTTGTAATATTGATCTAAACGTGGTGAAGAACCTTTTGAACCATCTTTCTCACCCACTAATGACCAATTTGCAGTCTTACATTCTTCTACGCTCATTGCAGCACAACCCGAGAGGCTGATTGCCAAAATGGCTAAACCGATATTTTTCATATTAAGAGAACTCAAAAATAAAATTTAAAAAAACGCAAAAAATAAAATTCCATTACACACCTATATAAGTCCTACTTTATTCGAGACTTATACATAAATGTTTAACTGGATAAGCGTTTAAGTTTAAAGCAGTTTGACCATCTCACCAAATTTAAGGATCACAAATTCTAATTATGTTTAATTTTTAAAAGCGAAATCATGAATTATTAGATGGCTCTATACGTTAATTTTACTTTGAAAATTTATTATCAAAACAAAACTCAAACCACTGATTATGAATACAAAAAATAAAAATTACTTATAAAATACTCTTTAATTATTTTACTCTTTTTTTACGCGATTTACTTCAAGGGCTAAGGTAGGATTTTAGCTAAATAACCACCAAGGTTTTTTATAATGAGTACGCTTATTTATCCAAATTTAAACTTAAAAGATTCTCACTTTAAGGCATTTAAAATATCAGATGATTTTATTGCACCGACACAAGATAACACTTTCAACGCAGAACTTTTTTTAAAAGAAGTTGATGAATATTTAAGTTTATATCCTCAGACTCAGCACATTGATATTTGTTTACATGACTTAAATGGGCATATTCGTGGTAAACGAATTGACGTTAAAAGCCTCAAAAATCTCTCTCATGGATGTTATTTTCCACTTTCTGTTTACGCCATGAGTCTGGATGGAAAAGTGATTGAAGAAACAGGCCTAGGAAAATATATTGGTGAACCAGATAGACTTTGCCTGCCCATTTTAGGCAGCTTGCAACCCAGTGCCTTATCCCCTGAATTAAATGCCCAGCTTTACCTATCCATGCAAGAAGAAGATGGTACAGACTGCCGTTATGAACCACGCAATATATTAAAAAAAATATTAAATCAGTTACATACTAATAATTATTTTCCTGTCATGGCTGCCGAGCTAGAGTTTTATCTTTTCTCACCTCAGTATCAGGCTGAAACATGTATAGAAAACCAATGCTTTGATATAGATGCACCAAATAACTATCAACAAGTCCTAGATGAAGTTGAAAAAGCCGCTCTACTACAATCTATTGAAATTACAGCTATTGTTGCGGAATCATCTCCTGGACAATATGAATTAAACCTTCAACATAGCCATGACATTTTAAAGCTATGCGATCAAATTAATGCTTTAAAAAGAATTGTAAAACAAGTCGCAAGAAAACATGACTTAACTGCTTGTTTCATGGCGAAACCGAACTTGGCAAAAGCCGGTAGTGGCATGCATTTTCATATGAGTATGCTGAATCAATATCATGAAAATATATTTAGCTCAGAAGAAGAAAAAGATGAGCTTTCTACCAAATTACTCAGCGCGATTAGCGGGCTCATTGAGTTAATGCCCGCATCTATGGCGATTTTAGCCCCTAATATCAATTCTTATAGACGCTTTAAAATTGGTCATCATGTGCCATTAGAAGCCAATTGGGATACCAATAATCGTAATGTCGCAATTCGCATTCCATGCTCGGATGTACAAAATCAACGTTTAGAATATCGTGTTGCTGGAGCTGACTGTAACCCCTATCTTGTTACAGCCACTATTCTAGCAGGTGTATCTTACGGCTTATCTCATAGATTACCGCTGCCAAAACCTGCTCATCTTTTGAAGTTTCAAGATGAACACATTTTATTAGCTAATAATCAGCCAGAAGCCTTAAAAATATTTAAAGGAAGTCTTATTTTAAAAGGATATTTAGGAGCAGACTTTGTCGAACATTGGTACACAGTTAAGCAGGCTGAATATCAAAATATTTACAGCCAAATGACTGAAGCAGAACAACATTGGGATATTTAAATAAAAAAGCAAAAAACTATAAACCACTTTGCAAACCCTTAGGGAGAAATACCCTAAGGTTTTTTTATATCTCATTAATGATTTTTCTGTTTAGCTAAAAAGCGTAACCCAACACCAGGCTCAGTAGCAATATAACGTGGCTGAATCGCGTTATCTCCCAGTTTGCTTCGCAACTTACCCACCAAAATACGCAAATAATGCGTATCTTCCTGATGAGTTGGCCCCCATAGCTCTTTTAAAAGCTGTGGCTGTGTTAAAAGCTGTCCTTGATAGCGCATTAATAACGTTAAAAGTTGAAACTCTTTTCGAGTTAAAGTAATTGGTTGTTGCTCGACCCAAACCAAACGTTGTGTGACATCGACTTTAAGATAACCATCGTCATAAATATGTGCTTCTTGCTGGATTGGTTGACTTCTTAAGATGACACGAATGCGCGCCAAAAGCTCTTGCACACTAAAAGGCTTGGTCATGTAGTCATTTGCGCCGGCATCTAGCAAAGCAACTTTTTCATATTCATCAGCACGTACAGATAACACAATAACAGGCACATTCGACCAGCTACGTAACTCTTGAAGGACTTCTTTCCCGTCTAAATCGGGTAAGCCTAAGTCTAAAATAACCAAGTCAGCCCCTTGGGTTGCCAAAACCTCTAGGCCTTTGTAACCCGTTTCACAGAGCGTGGTTTTGTATTTTTGAGTTCTTAAAGCAATGTCTAAAAATTTACGGATTTGAGGCTCATCATCAATAATCACAATGCGTGTCTCTACAGGTGATGTTTCGGAACTTATCATGAATTTACAACTTATTCTTTTACTGGGTGAATGGGTAATCTGATTTGAATTAAAGTACCTTTATTTTGGCGCCCTGAAAATGCCTCTATTGTACCCATATGAGCACCAATAATCGCTTTTACGATTGTAAGCCCTAAACCAGTACCAAACTTTCCACGGTCTCCTCGTTCCATGGTGTAAAACATATCGAAAATGCGGTGTCTTTCGTCTTCAGGAATTCCCGCACCTCTATCTTCAATTTCAATTTTTACTTCATCTTCTGATGAAAATTGAGCACGAATCATGACAGGTTCATCTGGAGGTGAAAAGTTTGCGGCATTTTCTAAAACATTAAAAATGGCTTGTTCTACCAGCGCTGGGTGAACATACAAACTAATCGGTTGCTCAGGTAACTGAACGGCCACTTGAGTATCTGGTTTATAGCGCTTTAAACGGCGGGTTGCCGAACCAATTAACTCATCGATACCAATCCAGTCTCTTTTTAAAGTTAGACCTTCGTGGCCCAAACGGGTCATATCAAGCAAGTTTTGGATATAACGGTCTAAACGCTCACCTTCTAAATGAATTGTTTCAAGTAAATCTTGCTGGTCTTGTTCTGACATATCAGCTTTAAAATTGGCAAGTGTGTCTGCTGCTCCAATAATAGAAGCAAGTGGCGAGCGTAAATCATGTGATACCGAAGATAATAAAGCAGAACGTAAGCGCTCTGTTTCACTGGTGACTTTTGCTTGTTCTAGCTCATTCACCAATTGGGTTCGAAGTGCTGCCTGTGCAATATATTCGATTACACTTTCCGTCAGTTTCTTTTGCTCAAAATTTAGAGAAACTACGTCATCCTTAAAGTAAATTCCCACTATACCTAGGCTATTTTTCTGTTCTAAAAGAGGTAAAAACCACCAGTTTGATTGACTAAGAGTATCGGTAAAACGTCCGCACGGTTGTTGATGTTTCAAGCACCATTCTGCGGCTACTTTTTCTTTATCGTTTAGCTCTATGTCAGATGAAATAACTCTATCTTGAATAGAAATCCACACCTTAGTTTGCAGCTGGGTTTCTAAAGTCATACGTCCTGTTTGCATGACTTCTTCAAGGTTCACCGCACTAGAAAGCTTACGTGCCAAGTCTTGCATCACTGTGGTGTAGGCATTCGCAGCTTTTAAAGACAAAACCTGCTGACGTAACTGAGAAGCCAACCGCCCAGCGATTAAAGCTGCCGCAAAAAAAGCAACAACGGTAACCACCCCTTGATGTGCTGAAATTTGAAATGTAAAACGTGGTGCTATAAAGAAAAAATTGTAGGCTAAGAAACAAATAAGAGCAGCCACTACTGCAGCAAGCATTCGGGTTTTCGTTGCTACAATTAAAACTGAAATAATAAAAATGACAGAAAAGTCTTCAATACCCAATAGAACTTCGGCAAAGTGAGCTATAAAAATACTGACACAAGTAACCGCTAAAACAAAAACACTTTCTTTTAATGATAAAAATGATGGCTTTTCAAGTTGAGTTGTCTTTTTAGTGCCCTGTTCTGGATGCAAAATCGTTAAAGCAATCGAGTTTTCTTGATTTAATAATTGCTGAGCTAAATTTTTCTTAAATAACTTTAACCACCACGGCGAAATACTTTTGCCAATGACCAGATTGGAAATACCTCGATCAACGGCAGCATCCATTAACACTGACGCAACTCGATGCCCATATAAGACTTCTGTTCGACCACCGAGTTGTCGAGCCAGCTCAAATGCGCGGTCGATCTCGATATATTCTTTTTTATATGAGTTTCCTGAACTCTGTCCAAAGTCCAAACTTTTAGCAACATTCACTACAGTCCATGTTGCTCCATAGCGTTCAGCTAATCGACAACCTGCCCGTACTAAATATTCAGAAGAACCTTGTCCATCTATCGCAATCATCAATTCATTTTGCAACGAAATAGACTTCAAACCCTTAGAGGTGTAACTCTGTTTTAAATCTAAATCGACATGCTCAGCAACGCATTGCATTGCCAGTTCACGCAATGCTGTTAAATTTGAAATGCTAAAAAAGCCTTGTAACGCCAGATTCGCTTGCTCTGGCACATAAACTTTTCCTTGATGGAGCCTTTCAATGAGTTCACTGACAGGTAAATCAATTAAACGAATATCTCGAATACGATCAAATACACGATCTGGCACAGTTTCATTTACTCGAATGCCCGTAATCTGATGCACCACATCGTTTAAGCTTTCTAAATGCTGAATATTCATGGTGGTAAATACATCAATACCAGCGTCTAGCAATTCATTGACATCTTGCCACCGTCGTTCATGGCGACTATTGGGTATATTGCGATGAGCCAATTCATCAACCAAAACAATTTCTGGATGCCTAAGTAAAATAGCATCCAAGTCCATTTCTTCTAAAGTATGCCCCTGATATTGCATTTCCTTTCTAGCAATTTGAGGCAACCCTTCCAAAATTTTTAGAGTTTCTATTCTTCCATGGGTTTCAACAATACCCACAACAACATCTGTGCCCTGTTGATATAACTCTTTAGCGCGGGCAAGCATGGCATAGGTTTTTCCAACACCAGGTGCCGCACCGAGAAAGACCGTTAGTCGACCGGCTTGATATCTGTTGACATGATTTAATAAGGCTTCAGCCTGATTTTCGCGATTGCTTTGCACTTGATATCATCCGGTAAACTAACAATTTTATTTTCAAGTTAATGTGTAGATTGTAAGTGATCTAAAGCGATATTTAGCTCTAATACATTAACACGAGCTTGCCCTAGTACACCAAACTGAACTGGTTCAATATGCTTTTGAAGTAACTCTTCTACAACTTTAGGGTTTAAATGACGCGCTTGAGCTACTCTGGCAACCTGTAACTGAGCTGCCTCAGGGCTAATATGCGGGTCGATACCACTACCCGATTTAGTCACCAAATCGCTTGGAATCGATGTATTACCTGTATGATCTTGTTTTTTCACCGCAAGAATCTGAGCATCAATTTGTTTTTGAAGCTCTGGATTGGTAAGGGCTAGGTTTGTGGCCCCCATAGACATCGGGTCATAAGCGACTGCTGAAGGACGTGGATGAAAATAAGCCTCTCCAACAAATGGCTGAGCAACTAATTTTGACCCTAAAACTTTATGGTCTATTTCAATCAAACTACCATTTGCTTGATTTTTGAATAACACCTGTCCCGCACCTGTAGCGATCGCACTATAAATAGCACCGCAACCCACCAGAGTAAAAATTAATAATCCCAAAGATGCTCTTAAGGTCTGACCCAAATTTGCTTCTGAATTTTGTGCATAAGTTTTCATTTCAAACTCCAGATTACAAACCAAATAATTGAACAATCACTACATCAATCGCTTTGATGGCAATAAATGGCAGAACCACACCGCCCACACCATAAATCAACATATTTCGACGTAATAACTGAGTTGCAGTTGAAGGTTTAAATTTGACGCCTCGGAGTGCGATTGGAATTAATAGCGGGATAATAATCGCGTTAAAAATTAATGCAGATAAAATCGCGCTGTTTGGGCTTGCTAAATGCATTACATTCAATACTTGCATTTGTGGAATCGCAGCAGCGAACAATGCAGGCAAGATGGCAAAGTATTTAGAGACGTCGTTTGCCAATGAAAATGTTGTTAAAGCACCACGGGTAATCAACTGCTGTTTCCCAATCTCGACCACAGCAAGTAGTTTGGTTGGATCTGAGTCTAAATCAACCATGTTGCCGGCTTCTTTTGCAGCTTGTGTACCCGAGTTCATGGCTAGACCAATATCAGCTTGTGCTAATGCTGGCGCATCGTTGGTTCCGTCACCGACCATTGCAACTAAACGACCTTGTTGTTGTTCGGTGCGAATACAAGCCAATTTGTCTTCTGGTTTTGCTTCGGCAATATAGTCATCTACACCCGCTTCAGCAGCAATCGCGGCCGCAGTTAATGGGTTATCACCTGTAACCATGACGGTTTTGATACCCATTTCTCTTAAACGAGCAAAACGTTCTTTAATGCCGTGTTTAATCACATCTGAGAGTTCAATCACCCCCAGTACATGATGTTGATTTGCGACAACCAATGGTGTCGCACCCTTTTTGGCAACTTGCTTAACACGTGCTTTTAACTCTAAATCTTGAGAATAATCTTCATCTACAAATTTCAAGATTGCATCTAAAGCACCTTTACGAATTTGGTCACCATTCGGTAAATTCACACCAGAAATTCGAGTCGAAGCACTAAAAGAGATAAATTCAGCTTGCTCAGGTTCTTGCTGTTTTAAGCCTTGCTCTTTTGCTAACTTAACAATCGATTTACCTTCTGGTGTTGGGTCGGCAAGTGAACTTACCCAAGCAGCAGCTCTTAATTCAGACTCGGTTACCGAAGTTAAAGGATAAAAAGAAGTCGCTTGACGATCACCATAAGTAATGGTTCCTGTTTTATCGAGTAAAAGCACATCAATGTCACCCGCAACTTCTACAGCTTTACCTGATTTTGCCAAAACATTGGCTTTGAGTGCACGGTTCATCCCCGCAATACCAATCGCAGGTAACAAGCCACCAATGGTTGTAGGAATCAAGCAGACCAATAACGCCACGAGCACGACTGGATCAAGTTCAATATGCAAATACTTGGCAATAAATGGCAAGCTAATCACGACAATTAAAAACGTGATTGTCATCACCATTAACAAGAAGCCAAGCGCAATCTCATTCGGTGTTTTTTGACGATTTGAACCTTCGACCAAAGCAATCATACGGTCTAAGAAACTTTGACCAGATTCAGCAGTCACTTGCACAACAATACGATCTGTAAGTACTTTGGTTCCGCCAATAACACCTGAACGGTCTGTTCCAGCTTCACGTAGCACAGGTGCTGACTCACCTGTAACAGCCGATTCATTAATGGTCGCAAAGCCTTCTACAATCTCACCGTCGGCTGGAACAAGCTCACCTGCATGTACTTCAATAAAATCATTTAAATGAAGTTCGGTCGCTGCAACTTGAGTCGCTTGACGGTCTGTCAAAGAGTTGAGTCTTCGAGCCGTTAAATTTTCTCTTGCTGCACGTAGTGAAGATGCCTGCCCACGGCCTCTAGCCTCTGCAACTGCTTCGGCATAGTTAGCAAATAAAATCGTAATAAACAGAATTGCTGTAACCACTAAACCAAATAACAGCGTGGTGTAACCTAAGATTGTACTAATGCCTGTAACCACTGTTCCAAGCCATACAATTGCCATCACAGGGTTTTTAATTGCATGCTGTGGTAGCAGTTTCACAAATGCATTTTTCCAAACTTCAAAATTTGGCACTGCCATGGTTTGTTTATGGCTATTTACATGAGTTTGTGTATTCATTTTCACTCGCCTCCTTAGCCTTTAACCAACAAAAGTTGATCGGCAATAGGCCCAAGGACAAGAACTGGCATAAATTGTAATAAGGTAAGCAACACAACAATCGTAATCAGCGTTAAAGCAAAGGTTGGAGTTTCAACCTGAAGACTACCTGCTGTTTCGGGTGCTTTTCTTTTTGCTGCTAAACGTGTTGCAATCATTAATGGCAAAATTAATGTCGGGAAGCGTCCTAACAGTAGAGCAATACTACAAGTAACATTCCACCATACCGTGTTGTCTCCAAGACCTTCGAAACCTGAACCATTGTTTGCAAATGCAGAAACATATTCGTAGAACACTTGGCTAATACCATGTGGTCCTGGATTACTAATTCCAGATATGCCTGGAACGCTGAGGCTTAATGCGGTAAATGCAAGAATGACTAAAGGTTGAATCAAAATAATAATCGCGAGCAACTTAATTTCTGCGGCTTCAATCTTGCGCCCAAACAATTCAGGGGTACGACCTGTCATTAAACCTGCAATAAATACTGCGAGTAACAGATAAATCATAAACTGTTGCAGACCACAGCCCACACCACCCCAAATGGCATTAATTAGCATGTTAATGAGTTCGACTAAACCGGTAAGCGGTGCAGAAGAATCATGCATCATATTGACCGAACCGTTATTTACCTGTGTAGTAAGCGCTGCCCAAACTGCTGATGCTGCTGGTCCAAATCGTTGTTCTTTACCTTCCATTACGGCAAATTGAGATGCTGTCGATGATATACTCTCAGACCAGACAGCCGCTGCACCTGAAATAACCGACATGAAAAGCATGCTACCAAATACAAAATAGGCAAATTTTTTACGTTGAGTAAAATGTCCCACCATAAAAATAACTGTAATTGGAATGAGTAAAATCGCAAGCATTTCCAAGAAGTTAGATAACGGCGTTGGATTTTCTAAAGGTGCAGCACTATTTGGACCATACCAACCGCCACCATTACTACCCAATTGCTTAATAGCGACCATTGGGGCAACTGGACCTAATGGAATTTTTTGGGTTTGTACTGTATTCGCTTTATCAATAACTTGTACTTCCGGCCCACCTTGAAAAGTTGCAGGCACGCCTTGGCTATTGAGCAACAATGACCAAACAAAACACAGAGGAAGCAAGAAACGTACTGTAGGGCGGATCACATCTGCCCAATAGTTACCAATTAAAATTTGATCTGGCTGTTCAGCAACATCCGCTGCAATATGACTAGGACGTTGATAAAAGAAAGCTCTTAAAGTCGCAACAACTAAAGCTAGTCCCATCATTGGTGTGATGACTTGCAAACCTACAATACCTGTCATTTGCGACAAATAAGATAATTGAGCTTGACCAGAATAATGCTGTTGGTTGGTGTTTGTTAAAAATGAAATAACCGTGTGTAATGCTAAATCCCAACTCATATTTGGTGCATGATTTGGGTTTAATGGTAGCCATGCTTGCGTCATAAAAATAGCAAAAACGGCTATAGCTAGAAAAACACAGCTAACAACAAATGCTAAAGAATATTGTTTCCAGTTCATTTGTTGTTGTGGAGATATGCCTAACAAGCGATATACAGGATTTTCAATCCAACGAAATAATCCATCGCCAACCATCGGCTGATTTGTCATCACTTTGGATAGATATTTGCTGAGGCACCATGCTAAAAAAATAGCAATAAATAAAACAAGGATAAGTTCTAACATGGCTATTCTCCTCTATACCCCTTGGCTTGATTTGCCAAATTGGAAATAAGGAGAGATGAAGAGATATCATTTGTTTTTAGTCCGCATAAGGCTATGCCAGACTGATGCAAGATGCGCATTTGAGAATTTATAAGCATCTTTATTGTCCTGAAGTAACACTAATTTAGTGGATTTCAGTATGGATAAAATGCTCGTAAATTCTCTATTGAGGAACTCAAAGGCCGCGTAAATTTTGCGTAAAATCTAGTTTGAAAGCTTTTAAACTTTAAAATTGACGATCGGATAAAGTGGACTATCAACCTTTAAACTTTCACAATGCCAAAGCTCATATAAAGGGATTTTGACATCGAGTGCTAAAGGTAGTTTTTTAGAATTAAATTGCATATGGTCGAGATCACTTCCCCATGCAATCAAATCTACATCTAAAGAAATATGATGTGAAGGACGAACACGTCCAGAATCTGACTCAAGTTTTTTGAGAAAAGATTCAATTTGTTCACAGGCTAAAGTGCTTCTTAATAGACATGCTGAATTCCAGTAATCATCTCCAATACCATCTCGGCATGGAATTTGATAAACAGATGAAAACTGCACTTTCCCCAAAGTTGCTAATTGCGTATAAGCAAAAGTAAAGTGTTGATCTGCGTCTAAATTACTCGCTAGGGCGAGCGCAAAAATTGTTTCTGGTGCGTTCAAGACGAATTCCTACAGCGTTTGCTTCTGCAATGATGGCTGGCTTACGGATGGTTATGGTAATTTTTTCAATTGTTGGAAAGGTTTCAAATAAACATTGCAAAACTAGATGAGCTGCGTGCTCAATTAACTCAGGTTTGGCTTGCTGAATGGTTTGAGCCGATAACTCACAAATCTGGGCATAGTTGAGTGTGTCCTCAAGCTTGTCAGACGCTGCAGCTCGGCTCAAATCATTATGGATGGTTAAATCCAACATTAAAGGTTGAATGATTTGTCTTTCCCAGTTGAAACAGCCAATCACTGTATCAACCTTCAAGCCTTCAATAATAATGGCATCCATAAATTTAAACTGACCTTAGTGCTTTAACAACGAAGCAGGTTCCATATTTTGAACCATTTTCAAACGTTGGTCTGCATAAATATCAGTATATGGTGCGAGTACGCGCATAAAACGATCGAAATAAAGCATTTGCTTAAATAACAAGGCAAAATCTCGAGGGAATTTAATACCGTGGCGCTCGCCTACACCTACCATATCCATCATGATGTCATTTAAATCGGCAGGATTGGTAGACAGAATTTGCTGTGGATCGGCCATTAAGACGCCATTAAACAAACGCTCTAAATCTTGAGCTAAAACCTGAACATCGACCTTATTATGGGTCATGCCCATTTTCAGCATATTTTCAGCCATTGCCTGATAATCAGTTTTTTGTAAGGCATCCATAAATGCAATACACGCTGTCCAGACTTCTGGCTTTAACTGCCCCACAATACCGAAATCGATAAAACCAATTCGGCCATCTTCAAGCAACATTAGGTTTCCAGCATGTAAGTCAGCGTGGAAACTCTTACAGAGCATAAGACTACCAAACCATGTATTCATAGCAGTAATCAGCACTTGTGATGGATCTTTAGCATATTGTTTTACGACACTAAAATCTGTCAAAGACACACCGTATAGACGTTGCATGGTCAAGACACGGCGCGTAGAAAACTGATGATAAACTTTAGGCGCTGTCGCAGCGTGGTTTTGAGAAATATTTAAATATTCTATAAAGTCATCTAAGTTTTGGGCTTCTTCAATAAAGTCGACTTCACGCACCATACGGGTTTTAATTTCATCGACAATATCAGAAAGAGCAGCAAACTTGATTTTAGGGACTGCACGTTCAAGTAGTTTAGCTGCCCAATGCACCACATTTAAGTCAGTGTATAAAATAGTTTCTACACCAGGTTTTTGTACTTTGATAACGACATCTTCGCCGGTCGTCAGTTTAGCCGCATGTACCTGAGCAATTGAAGCAGAAGCTAAAGGTTTTTCATCGATGTAGCTAAAAATCTGGCTTAAATCTCGTCCTTCAAATTCAGAAGCAAGTACGCCTTGAATATAACTAAATGGCAGAGTTGGGGTCTGATCTAAACAACCTTGAAATTCTTCTACATATTCACGCGGAAATAGCGATGGTGTACTCGCGATAAACTGACCAAGCTTAATATACGTTGAGCCAAGCGACTCAAAAGTCTCACGCATGAGTTTGGCATTACTTGGCTTATCAGTTGCGTACTTAATACCAGCTTTAGCCGCAACCACTGCGGTTTCACCGATACGGGCAACTGAGCGCAATCCATCAAATAAAATATTTTTTTTCATATTTCTTTAGAACCAGAATATTCGTCTCAAGTGTAGCAAATTTTGCTTTATTTGCTGATTAGCTTGCCTGACAAAGTGGACAATTTATATCTTTATCAAAATTAACAATACGTTGTGTCATATTTAACCCATCCCAAAGTAACAGTTTTTGTTTCAGAGGAGTGCGATTAAGCCCTAAATATAACAAAGTGTGATGTGCTTGTAATGACGCTATCATTACAGGAGTAGTTGCAAGCACTCCTGACTCTGCACAGCGAAGGCCTTCATTGTCATGCTGTTCTTTTGGGAATAAACATTCATAACAAGCTGAATCACCTTCAACCATAAACATTTGCGCCTGAAAGCCAATTGCAGAAGCACTAATTAATGCGACCTGATGCTTTTTACAAGCACTATTCACTAAATAGCGAGTTGTAAAGTTATCACAACCATCCAGCACTACATCTTGGTGTTCAACAAGTCTATCAATGTTATGTTCGTCTAAACGTTCATTAAAGTATTCAACACAGATATAAGGGTTAATTTTCTGTAACCGTTTTGCTAAAACTTCAGCTTTATAACGACCAATATCTTCATGACCAAATGCAATTTGACGCTGTAAATTACTTATCTCAATGGTATCGGCATCAATGAGTGTAATTTTTCCAACCCCTGCTCGTGCGAGTAGCTCTGCACTGCTACAACCTATACCACCAGCACCAACAATCAGTACATTGGCAAGTTTGAGTTTTTCCTGAGCTTCAATATCCCATCCATCAAGTAAAATCTGACGGCTATAGAGATGCATTTCTTCATCACTTAACTCTACAAAATCGATATCTTGAAGCTCGGTCACGCGTTAATCCTTTCACTTAGAAGCCAAGTGATTTTATGACTAAGTCAATCATTATGAAAGCTATAAAATGGAAACAACTTTTTTATTCGGTTAATACCCTATCACATTACTTCTCTCACACTTTCTGCAACAATAGAATGAACTAGTTTCTTTGTTACTTAGGCTAAATATGTCTCAATCATATATTGCACCAGTAGAGTTAGAAAAAGCTTATCGTTTATTAAATCATGGTCCAACTGTGCTGGTTTCTGCACAACATGGTGATGACCGCAATGTAATGGCTGCCGCATGGGCATGTGCATTAGAGTTTAAACCTGCCAAAGTGTCTGTAGTTTTAGATAAAAGTACGAAAACTCGACAGCTTGTTGAGCAAAGCGGTTACTTCACCCTACAAGTTCCTTGCTATGCACAGCTTAATATGACCAAACAACTTGGCACCATTAGTAAATTAGATGACCCACAAAAACTTGAACACTGCGGTGTTGAACTGTTTTATCAAGAAGGTCTTACTAGCCCACTTGTATCAGGTTGTATCGCATGGCTGGTTTGTAAACTTATTCCTGAACCGCACAATCAGTCAGCTCATGATTTATTTATTGGTTCTGTTGTAAGTGCATGGGCAGATAGCCGCGTTTTTAGAGATGGGCACTGGCATTTTCAGGATGCACCAAAAGAACTTCGTAGCCTACACTATATTGCTGGTGGAACGTTTTACTTGATTGGTGAAGAAGTGAAAGCCGACCTCTAATATAAAAAATAAAGGGAAATTCTAAATATTTCCCTTTGTTCAACTTAGCTTGCGTAGGCTTGCTGCATTTTTGCAATTTCTTGCTGCTTCAATAATCCTCTTTGAATTTTTCCGCTCGTGGTTTTCGGTAGACTATCCACAAACTCGATTTCTTTTGGGTACGCATGCCGAGATAAACGGTTACGAACATATTGCTGTAATTTATCTTTTAATGTTTCACACGCTTGATAAGCAGGTTTAAGCACCACAAAAGCTTTGACTATTTCGGTACGTTCCGGATCTGGTTTACCAATTACTGCTGACTCTAATACCGCTTCGCACTCTAACAAAGTACTTTCAACATCGAATGGTCCAACTCGGTAGCCCGATGTTGTAATGACATCGTCAGCACGTCCAACAAAATCAATGCCGCCATGTTCGTTTAAAGTGACCGTGTCACCAGTTAAATAATACTTACCAACAAAAGCTTTGCGATTATTGCCACCATAGCCTTTAAACCACATTAATGGCGACTGCTCCGAGTCCATCGCCAAAATACCAACACCACCAGTTGGTAATTCTTGATAATTTTGGTCTAACACCGCAAAACGATGCCCAGGAATTGCAAAACCAGCTGAACCTACTTTTAATGGGTGCTCAAGCGCATGGTGGTTCGCAATCACCATGCCGAGTTCAGTTTGGCCATACTGATCAAAAATATTGACCTCTAAATCCTGCTTAAACCAGTTCACAACCTCAGGAGTTAATGGCTCACCTGCACTACTCACTACGCGTAAATGTTGTTTAATTGAAGGGTCAAATTTTTCCTTAAACCCAAAGAACATTCGAAATGCTGTTGGCGATCCTGTTAAATTATTTATTTTGTATTTTTTGATCAGCTCAATGGCTTGGTCAACATTAAATGAGCGCTCATCCATAATAATGCTATGCCCCAAGCTTAAAGGCCCAGTAATGCCATAATACAAGCCATACGCCCAGCCCGGATCTGCCAAATTCCAGAATATATCCTCTTCACGCAAATCGACAGCATGAGTCATATAACCTTTAAATGCCAAAATTGCTTTTAGTGGAACGGGTACAGACTTCGCAAGTCCAGTCGTACCAGAGGTAAACATCATTAAAAAGTCATCATCAAAGCTACGATTTACTGGCTCACATTGCTCAGAATAGCGTTGTAAAGATTGCCAAAAATCGAAGTCATGTTCAGATAAAGGACCAGTCTGATGAACAGTGACAATAACCGGAATATTTAAAGTATTCAGTTTAGGGCGTTGTTCATCATTAGTCACAATCAATTTCGTTTGAGCAGTCGTAATACGGTGATCAATTGATTTTGCTTCAAAAGCAGTAAATAAAGGCTGATAAACAGCCCCAATGCGCCACGCTGCCAAAATTGTAATTAATAACTCAGGCGTTCTCGGTAGAAGTCCTGCAATACAATCTCCAGCTTGAATTCCTTGTGCTTTAAAGAAGTTAGCAAGTTTTCCAGAAAGCTCAGCAAGTTGTTCGAAGGTATAGTGCTCTGCCTGCCCGTTTTTTCCTTCCCAAATAAGCGCTGTTTTATTTTTTCCTACATAACGCTCACAGCACTCAACATAAGCATTTATTGCTTGGGGATGCCCAACAAGTTGCTCTTCAATGAGTTTTGCAAGATCAAATTGCTGATAAGCTTCTGCTAAAGTTTTCATGATGCTCACCTTCATTCCGTTTGATGATTGATTTTGTGTAAGGCCACAAAATCTGTCCTGACTGTTATTGTTTTAGCTAAAGCTCGAAGAATATTTCTTCAACTTTTCCATCTATTTCAAAACAAAACTAATAGCAAAAATGCATCATTTCAATTGCAAGAAACCGCACATGGTGTGCGGCTTCTTGCAGTTTTAAGTTTAAAAACTCAATACCTTATGATCTAAACTTGAGCCACTTCACGAGCAATCACCAAGCGCTGAATATCAGAAGCACCTTCATAAATCTGGCTTACGCGGACATCACGATAAATTCTCTCAACGGGGAAATCACTGACGTATCCATAACCGCCATGAATCTGGATTGCATCCGAACATACTCGCTCAGCCATAGTTGATGCAAAGAGTTTCGCCATTGAGGCCTCTTTTAAACAAGGTAGTCCCGCATCTTTTAAAGTTGCCGCATGCAAAACTAGCTGATGTGCCGCTTCAATCTGGGTTGCCATATCTGCTAAGCGAAAACCAACCGCCTGATGCTGAACCAGCTCTACACCAAAGGCCTTACGTTCATTTGCGTATTGCACGGCTGCATCAAAAGCAGCTCTTGCCATACCGACAGATTGAGCCGCAATACCAATACGACCAGCCGCTAAATTAGATAGTGCAATTTTATAACCTTCACCTTCTTGCCCCACCAAATTTTCTAAAGGAATTCGACAGTTTTCGAGAGTAATTGTCGCTGTATCGGAAGCATGTTGACCCATTTTGTCTTCAATACGAGTCACCAAGTAGCCTTGTGTATTGGTCGGTACAAGAAAGCATGAAATGCCTTTTTTGCCAGCCTGTTTATCTGTAACCGCAAATACCAAAGCCACTTGAGCATTTTTACCGCTGGTAATGAATTGCTTTACGCCATTGAGAACCCAATGGTCACCATCTCGCTCGGCTTTACATAAAATCGCGCTCGCATCGGAACCAACATGTGGCTCAGTTAAACAAAAGCATCCCAACCATTCGCCAGAGGCAAATTTTGGCAAATAGGTTTGTTTTTGCTGCTCTGAACCGTATGCCAATGTAATACCGCAAATCAAAGAGTTTTGTACGCTTACGATTGTCGAAATAGCACCATCACCTGCGGCAATTTCCTCAATTGCGAGTACCAAAGATACATAATCCATTCCGGCACCGCCCCATTCATCGGGCACAGTCATTCCCATAGCACCTAGTGCACCTAAATCTTTGAGTTCCTGAGCCGGAAATTCATGGGTCTTATCGCGATGTGCAGCTGTTGGTTTTAACTGATTTTGCGCATAGTTACGCATCATCTCCTGAACCATACTTTGTTCAGCATTTAGAATCATTTCAACATCCTTATTTTTATTATTTTGCTGCCATGCGAATTGCACCATCTAAACGGATAACTTCACCATTTAAATAGGAATTTTCAGCAATATGTGCGACCAAACGAGCAAACTCTTCTGGTTTTCCTAAACGAGATGGGTACGGAACCATTTGCCCCAAAGCATCTTGTACATTTTGTGGCATACCCTTAAGCATTGGAGTTTCCATGATTCCCGGTGCAATAGTCATAATACGAATAGCATGGCGCGCAAGCTCACGTGCAATCGGTAAAGTCATCGCCACAATAGCGCCTTTAGATGCAGAATAAGCTGCTTGTCCAATTTGACCATCAAATGCCGCAACAGAAGCTGTGTTCACAATGACGCCACGGTCCTCTTCACCTTCTTCAACCGTGTTTTTGCTCATTGCATCTGCTGCAAAACGCAGCATGTTAAATGTACCTGTGACATTAATATCTAAAGTCTTTGCAAATAACCCCAAGTCATGAACGCCCTCACGGCCAACTACTTTCGCAGAAGGGCCAATACCTGCACAGTTCACCAAACCATGCAAATGACCATGTTTAGCCAACACATCTTTAAAGAATTGCTCAGCAGCTGCTTCATCGGTTACATCAAGTTTTACAAAGTCAGCTTTTGGCCCTAACTGTTTCGCCTGCTGCTCACCTGCTTCTACATTCATGTCTACTAATGTGACTGAGGCACCCTGCTTTACCAAATACTCAGCAGTTGCAGCCCCTAAACCAGAGCCGCCACCTGTAATCACGAAATGTTTTCCTTGAATTTTCATTATGTAACGTCCTATAGAAATGTTCTTTAACCTTAGTAGTGAGAGTAAAAGTTGTTTTTTTCCGATACAATTTCAAAAAACCTCAAAATGCTTGCAGCTTTTGATCAATCCAAATTTTGAATATGAAATATTTCACTTGAAATACGTAAAAAAATGAGTCTTTGACATGGTTGTCCAATCTTCTTTAAGTAAAGGAACAATTTCGATTGCACTGGTACATGAAGCATTAAGTGCGGCTTATGCCAAGGGTCTAAATACTCAAATTATTCTGAATAAAGCGGGTATTCCTGCAGAATTACTTATGACACCTAAAGCGCGTGTTCCGGTAGCAACATATGCACAATTATGGATAGAACTTGCCAATGCCATGAATGATGAGTTTTTTGGGATGGATAGCCACCCTATGCGCCGTGGCAGCTATAAATTACTTACAAAACTCGTCAGTACGGCTGAAACTTTAGAAAAGGCTCTCTATGATATTTTGAAGTTTTTTAACTTCGTTTTAGATGATATGCATGGAGAGTTAATTCGAGAACAAGAAAAAGCTTATTTGGTCATTCGTGATCGTGAACACCCCAAACGTATGTTTACCTACGCAACCTTTTTAATGTTGGTACATGGGCTTATGTGTTGGTTAGTAGATCAGCGAATTGGCTTAAACAATATTGCGGTACGCTGTTCAAAACCAAACGATATTCAAGATTATCTAGTTCGTTTCTGTGAAGATATAAAATTTAATGCCGAAGTAAATCAGGTTGAGTTTGATGCCCACTACTTAGATATTAAAATTAAAAAAGATAAAAAAGCGCTTTATGATTTTTTAGAGCAAACTCCACAAAATCTGTTAGTTCGCTTTAAAAATGAAAATGCCTTGAGCGTTCTTATTCGTCGTCATTTATTAAAGCTTCATCCTGCTCAATGGCCCGAACTTAAAGATGTAGCACAGCAACTCAATATTTCGGAAGCTACTGTTCAACGTCGTCTCAAACACGAGGGAGTAAGTTATCAACAAATTAAAAATGAAATTCGTTGCGATATTGCGATTGAACGCTTAAGCAAAAGTAATGATTCAATACAAGACATTAGTGAAGACTTAAATTTCCACGACCCAAGTGCTTTTCACCGTGCTTTTAAAAAATGGACAGGTGTTAGCCCAGGTGCGTATCGAGATAATTTAACTACACACAAGCAATAGCATATGCTTCCAACGAAGCTTTAAGTTTTAAAACTTAAGCTTATGATATTTATGTCTTTTAAATTGAATATTTCATATAACGCATTATTTAAAACTTAATAATGCCTATAAAACATTAACTTATAATTTTATCTAAACTTTTATCTTTCAAACTGATTTACAAATCAAAATAACTAAGTTTGTAAGCCACTAAACACATGAAAGGATGATTTATTATTTTAGTTCGGTTTTATTTTTATCATGTCTTTAAAATCAAAATTTTCTATACCAAAGACTTTGTTGGCATCAACATTGGGGTTTGTATTTGCTTCATCTACTTTTGCAGCAATTCCGACTACGCTTAAACTTGATTACGCTTACTATGCCCCAACCAGTTTGGTGGTAAAGGATCAAAAACTTCTCGAGAAAGCTCTACCAAATACTCAAATTAAATGGGTTTTTAGTCAAGGTAGTAACCGCTCATTAGAATATCTCAACAGTAATAGCATCGATTTTGCTTCTACCGCTGGATTGGCTGCTGTATTAAGTCGAGCGAATGGTAGCCCAATTAAAACTGTTTATGTACAAAGCCAACCGGAATGGACCGCCCTTGTGGTTGCAAAAAACTCACCTATTAAAAGCTTAAAAGATTTAAAAGGTAAGAAAATTGCAGCGACAAAAGGAACAGACCCTTTCTTATTTACACTACAAGCACTAGAAACAGTAGGCTTAAGCAAACGCGATGTACAACTGGTCCATTTACAACATCCAGATGGCAAAACCGCATTAGAACGTGGCCAAGTAGATGCTTGGGCGGGGCTTGATCCATTAATGGCTTCAGCTCAAATTCAATCGGGCGCGAAATTACTTTATCGTAATGTAGCATTTAATAGTTATAGCGTACTGAGTGTTAAAGAAGACTTTGCAAAGCAAAGCCCTGAAGCGGTTGAAGCAGTTATTAAAGCCTACGAACAAGCTAGAAAATGGGCAAAAGCCAATCCAGATAAAGTGGCAGCACTTTTAGCTCAAGAATCAAAACTTCCTCTACCTGTGGCTAAACTACAACTGAGCCGAACCAACTTTGATCAAAGCATTCCATCAGCAACTCAAGCACAAGCGCTAAAGCGTTCTGGAAAAATTTTGACAGAAGAAGACTTGGTTAGAAAAGGTACCAACGTCAATCAAGTGGTTGATCAGTTGTTAGACCCACGTTTTGCTCAAAAAGTCGTGAAATAGTATATGAGTGATTCACTTAACAAAGCTGAGCTAAATCACTTTTTAGCTCAGCAGGCTTTAAAATCGCAGAAAAAGCATTTAAACAACAAATTTACACGTTGGTTTAAAGCGCTACTTATTCCACTTATTTTTTTAGCGGCTTGTGAGTTTTTAGTCAGAAATGGCTATATCGATGCTTATCTACTCCCCGCACCGTCTAGTTTATGGCAATCTTTTTTAGATTTAGCTCATAGCGATCTATTTGCTCATATTTATATAAGTACGTGGCGTGTATTCGTGGGTTTTATGATAGGAAGTGGTTTAGGTTTAATTTTTGCGATTTGGGTGGGATTAAGTAAAGAAGCAGAAGCTTATTTAGAGCCGACCTTTTCTGCAATTAAGTCAATTCCAAGTCTTGCGTGGATTCCATTGTTATTACTTTGGTTAGGAATTGACGAAGGCTCGAAAATTACGCTTATTGCCATCGGAGCATTTTTTCCAACCTATACCAATACAGTTGCAGCAATTCATAATGTAGATAGAAAGCTCATTGAAGTTGGAAAAGTTTATCGGCTTAATGCTTTTCAGCGGATTATATCTATTATTTTACCAGCAGCATCTCCGGGCATTTTAACGGGTTTACGTAACAGCTTAAGCTTATCTTGGATGTTTATGATTGCAGCTGAACTGATTGCAGCCACTCAAGGGATTGGCTATTTACTCAGTGATGGCCGAGAAACGTCTCGACCAGATATTGTTATCATTGCAATTATTTTATTAGCCCTACTGGGTAAAGTAACCGATACCTTAATGAAACTTATCGAAAACTGGTTATTACGTTGGCGTGATACGCTACAAAAATAATTTTAAATCCAGCATGCCAAAGTGACTCGATCATTTTGGCCATAGTCTTGAATAGTTTTAATTTGGCTAAAACCATACTCTGTGAAAAGATCTCGAACAGCTTGCCCTTGGTCATAACCATGCTCTAGTGCAATCCAGCCTTGTGGTTTTAACCAGTTTTTCCCTTGAGTAATAATAATTTCAATATCAGCCAGTCCCTGATGCTCTGCAACCAATGCACGGCGCGGTTCTGTTGCCAAAGCTTGCATGTGTTCATCTTCAGGGTCGATATACGGCGGATTAGAAACAATTAAATCAAACTTTTGTGGCTCTAGTGCTTCAAACCACGCGCCGCAAGCGAATTTCACACGTTGCAAATTATGAGCTTGAGCATTTTCTTTTGCGACTTCTAAAGTAGGCGCATAAATATCGGTTGCTGTTACCTGCCAATCTGGGCGTTCACTCGCTAATGCAAGTGCAATTGCACCTGTCCCCGTTCCCAAATCCACAATGTTTGCTTTCTTTGGCAAATTTAGACTTAAAACAGTTTCAACCAAAACCTCAGTATCCGGACGAGGTACTAAAGTATCAGATGTTACTTTTAAATCGAGCGTCCAAAATGGTTGCGAACCCGTCACATAAGCTAAAGGTTCACCGTTTTGGATACGTTCAAGACCAGCCAAATAATCTTGTTCTTGTTGGGCTGTTAACTCTTGCTCAAGTCTAAACTTCAATTCAAGCGAATTGATTTTTAGAAAATGCTCAAGTAACCAAGCATTTTCTTGTCGTTCATAACTGTCAAGCTCACCACGAATTGCAAGCGCTTGAGCAATATTCATTAGCCGCCATTTTCCTGTGCAAGCATCGCAAGCTGATCTGCCTGATATTCACGATGTAAGCTATCAAGCAATTCAGTTAAATCACCTTCCATAATCGCGTCTAACTTATATAAAGTTAGGTTAATACGGTGATCCGTCATACGTCCTTGCGGGTAGTTATACGTACGGATACGTTCAGAACGGTCACCAGAACCAACTAAATCACGACGCATTTCAGAAGTTGCTGCATCAGCGGCTGCACGTTTTGCATTTTCTAAACGCGATACCAAAAGAGCCATCGCTTTAGCTTTGTTTTTATGCTGTGAACGTTCTTCTTGGCACTCAACCACTGTACCCGTTGGAATGTGAGTAATACGCACGGCCGAATCGGTTTTGTTAATGTGCTGACCACCCGCACCCGAAGCACGGTAAGTATCAATACGTAAGTCTGCCGGGTTAATTTCAACGTTAGTATCAACATCAATTTCAGGCAAGATTGCTACTGTACAAGCTGAGGTATGCACACGACCTTGTGACTCAGTGGCTGGCACACGTTGTACACGGTGGGCACCACTTTCAAACTTCAAGCGGCCATACACACCATCACCATCTACACGGCAAATAACTTCTTTAAAGCCACCATGCTCGCCTTCATTTTCAGAAAGGACTTCAATACGCCAGCCTTGTGTCTCGGCATATTTGCTGTACATACGGAACAAATCACCTGAGAAAATTGCAGCTTCATCACCGCCCGTTCCAGCGCGAATTTCTAAATACGCAGCATTAGAGTCATTTGGATCTTTTGGAATCATCAAGATATTGAGCTGGCTTTCTAGCTCTTCAAGCAATGCTTTATTCGCTTGAATTTCTTCTTCTGCCATATCTTTAAAGTCAGGGTCCGACTTCATCATTTCAGCAGTTTCAATGTCTTCTTCTGCTTGACGGTATTTGCCCCAAACTTCTGTAATTTCAGTTAAATCACTATGTTCACGAGACAGTTTACGGAAACGTTTGTTATCGGAAATCACTTCAGCATCTGCAAGCAATGCGGTAAGTTCTTCATGACGATCACAGAGTTGATCAAGTCGTAAACGGAGTGACGCTTTCATAAGAGGAAATATCTCAAAAGTCCAAAAAACTTATCTAGATAAATATAAGAAGATAAGCCAAATCATAAAAATAGCGCATAGTTTACAGATTATGCTGATTAAATGACATATGTAATCCTTTAATTCCTGAACTTTAAAAAGACCTTCTTTTCATCTGTAAACCTATTAAATTATATATTGTTCCTCTCAAACACTTATGACTTACGTTCACTAATTTTTATTGTTCAGTTTTTAGATAAGATTGATGGTTTTCCATCCCGTTTTAATAGAAAGCATACAAAGAAGACACTAAACTCTAATAATCGAGTGATGGTTCTCCACATTTGAAGAGAAGTGTTTTGTTACATTTGCCGTAACGAAAGATATAAGGTCCTGCAACTTGGGACATGGAGTAAATGATGAAATTAAATACTTTGTTATGTAGTGCTGTTTTAGCTACTTCTATGATGACTGTAGCACATGCAGACAATACAACTCACGTAGCAGCTGCTTCGGCTTTAGGTAGTGTTGCTGGTACTGCAATTGGTAAAAGCATGGGTGGTACATCTGGCGCAACAATTGGTGCTGCTTTAGGTGGTGCTGGTGGTGCAGCAGTTGCAAGTGATCGTCGTCACCGTACAGAATCTGCAATTGGCGGTGGTTTAGGCGGTGGTGCTGGCTATACTGTTGGTAAAAGCATGGGTGGTACAAACGGTGGATACATCGGTGCTGCTTTAGGTGCGGCAGGTGGTGGTGCTTTAGGTAATAAAATTTCTAAAGACCGCGATTATGATCGATCTTCTAAACACTGGAAGAAAAAACACCGTCATCACCACTAATCACAGTGAAGACTTAGACTTAAAAACACCTTCGGGTGTTTTTTTTATAGGCAAAATTTTGCCCGCTCCCGATATATTGTTCATGATTTATTCACATCTTAATATAAACCATACAAAGCAGACACAAAACTATCGTACCAGCATGGCCCTTCTCCATAATTTTCACGAAATTTTTAATTACATTTAGCTCAAGATATAAAGATTGCTCTTCAGCAAAATGAGCATGGAGTTCCAAAATGAAAATGAATATTTGGTTAGCAAGTGCATTAATCGCAACAACCTCTATGGTGTCAGTTGCACATGCAGATAATGGTACCCGTGTAGCGGCAACTTCTGCTCTAGGTAGTGTAGTAGGTACAGCAATTGGTAAAAGTATCGGTGGTACATCTGGCGCAACAATTGGTGCTGCTTTAGGTGGTGCTGGTGGTGCGGCTGCAGCAAGTGACCGTCGTAACCGTACAGAAGCTGCTATTGGTGGTGCTTTAGGCGGTGGTGCTGGTTATACCGTTGGTAAAAACATGGGTGGTACAAACGGTGGATACATCGGTGCAGCAGTAGGTGCAGCTGGTGGTTCTGCTTTAGGTCGTAAAGTTGGTCAAGACCGTAACTATGATGACCGTTATGACCGTCGTTATGATCGTGATGACCGCCGTTACGATCGTCGCTATGATCGTGATGATCGTCGTTATTACAATGACCGCGCTTCTTATCGTCATGATAATGGCTTACATCGTGGTTGGTATAAACACCACTAATTGGTACACAGATATTAAAAAGCACCCTAGCGGTGCTTTTTTATTTGGGAGTAAAATTTATATCGAAAAAAACCGATATACATCACTCCATTTATATCGTATTATTTCGATATAACGTTTTTTGAGAATATCGCATGCGATCACTTCAAGATACCAAATTTTCAATTTTGGAGCTTGCTCCTATACGTGATGATAAGACAATCGAGTTTTCATTACGTCATGCATTAGAGCTCGCCCAACATGCAGAAAAATTAGGTTATGACCGTTTTTGGCTTGCAGAACATCATAATATGGATGGAATTGCGAGTTCAGCAACCGCTGTTTTACTTGGTTTTATCGCAGCTCATACCCAGCGCATTCGTTTAGGTTCAGGTGGTATCATGCTACCAAACCATGCACCGTTAGTGGTTGCAGAACAATTTGGTACATTAGCAACCTTATATCCAAATCGTATTGAGCTAGGTTTAGGTCGTGCTCCGGGTACAGATCAGGTCACTATGCGTGCCTTACGTCGCGGGCATCAGGAAACAGAAGATCAGTTTCCAAGAGATGTTGTTGAGATTTTGCAATATTTTAAAGCGCCTCAACCCGGCCAAAGAATTATTGCCACTCCTGGACAAAATACTCATGTACCTGTCTGGTTATTGGGTTCAAGCTTATTTAGCGCGCAATTGGCTGCGAAACTAGGATTACCCTATTCATTTGCATCGCATTTTGCACCACGCATGCTTGGTCAAGCGATCGAACTTTATCGTGAAAATTTCGAACCTTCTGAATATTTGGACAAGCCTTATGTTTCAATGGGTGTTCCTGTTGTGGTTGCCAATACAGATGAAGAAGCTCAGTTCCTAGCAACAAGCGCATACCAACGTGTTTTAGGATTAATTCGTGGTGAAAGTTTGAAACTCAAACCGCCAGTTACATCAATGCAAGGACTATGGAACACAGCAGAACAGCTTTCTGTTGAAAATTTCTATACGATGGCTCAAATCGGTTCAGCTGAAACAGTACGTTCAGGTTTAGAAAAGCTTTTGGCTACATATGAAGTCGATGAGTTTATTTTTACTTGTGATGTCTATGATACAAATAAGCGTTTAGACAGCTTTACTCAATTAATTAATTTAAAATCAAACAATTAATATATACATAAAGTCTCATGCTTGAATCAGTTTCAAGCATGAGATAACCACCTATCTGAAAATACTTTACCCAAACTACTTGCTTGGTTATTTATATTAAAACGATAAAAAATCATCATAAATGAAAACCAAAAGGACTTTTGGAAAATGAGTATTGAACTTAAAAATAATGTTGCCAAATCAGTTACTTTTCAAAATGCAGTTCAGGATTTTGACGCCTTTACTGGTCAAATTCTTTTATCAAATACAATCAAAGCATATGATTTTTCTAATTTAAATGTAGCGATTATTGGAACAGATCAGGAAACTGTCACGCACTTAGAAAAAATTTGCCAACAAGCAAAATTTGTAACTGTATTTCAAATTACACCACATTTTATTTTGCCCCATAGTCAAATCGGCATACATCGCCTCATTACCCACCCACTGATTGCCAAAAACCGGAGGTTATTTAACAATCGGGTTAAAAGCATCCTAGCTCTACGTTTTCTTGAAACTCAAGTAAATGAAACATGGCTGAGACGACTTTTAATGCCTAATACAGCACAAGCCAATAAAACCTTTTTTAAATCTGATAGCTACTATTCGGCCTTGCAAAGATCAAATTGTAAATTGCAAACTTGGCCAATTATCAAAGTTACTCAAACAGCTATTTATAGTATGGATGGTACTCAACATCCTATTGATGTCATCATTAGAACAACATCTTAAAAATAAAAAAAGCATGGTTGATCGACCATGCTTTTTTCACTCATTTCAAATCATACTGTTTTAAATGGCCCTGATCATCGTAATGTAAGACCACACGTTGTGCATTTTGTAATTCTGATAAAGATTCTGTATTTACCATAAATTGTGAAGCCAATAATTCAACAGAACTATTCGGAGCTTTACTACGACGGTCATCACCATGAAATCTAAGCCAGTTATAACTCGCCCACAAAATTAAAACTAAAGCACTTAGACCAATTAAAAGGAGTAAATGTAATAAGGTTTTCACTTCCGAAATATGATCTACCCACACATAGTCATAAATAAGATGTCCTTCAAAAAACCACAAAAATAAAGAAGCCAGTGGAAAAAGCAGCCACATTAAACAAAACCAACCTATTGTTTGCAAGGTATAGTTCGCGGTCTTATTTTTTACATATTCAGGCTGATCAATATATTCAGGTATATCTAAAACTTCTACGTCAGTCTTTTCTTCATTTTTCATGAATTATCTCCACGGAAGCCTCGATCGGGACTTACCCAGCGGGCACGTTTTTTCGTGTTAAATATAGTTTTAGGTACCGCAACCACGCTGGTAAATAACGTTAGTAGCCAGAAAAACAACGGATACCAAATTACCCAAAAGTAATTTCTAAAAAGACGCCCACGGTCATAACGATGATCGATCCATAAACTGACTAAAAATTGGATGAGGCATGTTCCCCCTAATATCACACCATACCACTGTGGCATTAGAGAGTTGATTTGCCATTGCTGAGGCAAGTCAATAAACAGCCCAATCAGGAAAAGTAAGAAAATAAATATCATCACATATGACCAAACAATACTGACTAAAGCTTCAAGCATGACTGGCCACATACGGCGCAAGCGAACTTTGAACATTTTAGGAATATATTCTAATAAGACTTCTACCCCGCCTTGTGCCCAGCGTAACCGCTGTTTCCAAAGTCCTTTAAAAGTTTCAGGCATGTAGATATAACAAAGAGCTTGAGGAATATATTGAATATCCCAGTGATCCATTTGAAGTTTCCAAGAGATATCAATATCTTCGGTAATTTTGTCATCAGACCAAAAACCGACACGAACCAAAGCAGTTTTTCTAAACGCTACAATTACCCCCGATACTGTAAAAATACGACCATATGTTCGCTGCGCGCGCTTAATTAAACCAATAATTGAAGAGAACTCCCCAACCTGTAATTTTCCTAAAATACTTGAGCGATTTAAAATTCTAGGGTTACCAGTGACGGCCCCAATACGCGGAAATTTTAAAAATGGCTGCATGAGCCAAAGTACAGCATGAGGATGTAATAAAGCATCTCCATCAATACAAACTAAATATTCGTATTTACTGACCAATACTCCCGATCTTAAAGCGACTGCTTTACCTTGATTTTCTGCTAAGTGCACAACCCGAAGTCGTGAATCTTGTGCTGCCAACTCATCAAGAATTTCTGCAGTTCTGTCACTACTACCATCATTTACAGCAATGACTTCAAAATTTGGATATTTGGTTTGCAAGGCATAACGAATGGTTTGCCGTACTTGGGCTTCTTCATTAAAGCAAGGAATAATAATACTGCACCCTTCACCTGACGGCTCAGGTAACTGTTGCTCATGGTATTCCCGTTTAAAGAAAAACCAAAGGCCACCTACCATCCATGTCCAAGCCATAAGCAGAGGATATAAAAAGGCAAAAGCAAATAGAATATCGAGTAATACTCTCATTACTTTTTCCCCTCAATCGCTAAACCTGCAAAGGGCTGATACATCACCGAACTCGAATTCAAACTCATTGGATTATATAAATACTCATGAACATTTTTTGCATTTTCAGTGTCATAGCCATCAACACCAAATTTCTGAATACCTATGCGCTGAATATCGAAAAGACCTTGTTTTACTTCTTGCCAAGCATTTCTCTGGTCATTTTCTGGCAATGTTAATGTCAGCATAATTCGTTGTTTGTCTTTCGCATCAAGAGTATTTAAAAGTTCTAAGGCTTGTTTAAATTGTTTTTGCTTACCCACCATATTAAATTTTAGGTTCACTAAATCATGTTGGGTTAAGAGTGATTTTAAAAGCACTGGTAACTGTTCAATGTGCTCTAAATCTGGTGTCAGCAACAAACTAAACTGGGCCTGATTACTCATATTCAAATAAGGCTTTGCAGCTTTTTGAGTCAGTTGACTCAGTTGTGATAATTGCTTTACTTGTTCAACACAGTTGCTTTCGTTCAACGTTGTGTTTTGCATTGCACAATTTAAAGCAGTTCCGGCATTAAGCTGAATACCACTTAAATTGCTATTAAAACGCGCAATATCTTTAGCTAAATCTGCCACCAAAAATAGTTTATTTTTTTGAGGATAAATAGGTAGTTCTAAAATAACCGCCTGACCTGCACGCGTTTGTGCCTGCCATAAACTACGGTTCAAAATATCTTGCTTAACTGGCATTTGAGTTGTTGGGAAATAAGCAATGTCATATTGCCCATCTCCATCTTGGTCATCTAAAGGCTTCAATATCAGCGTATTGTTTTTTAAGCTATAAAGTTTGGATAACAATAACCCTAATTTTTCATCTGACTGAGTATTGGTTGAAGCAGCTAATTGCTTTAAGTCCATACTTACAAAATGTTTTGGCTGCTTATATAAATCTTTCTCGGCCGAATTCAAAATATTAAGTAACGTCTCAGTCAACTGTTCAGCTGTAGAGTTGTCGACCATTAGACTACGTTTAAAGGTCAGATCATTAATCTGATTTACCCCATCACGTCCAAGACTAAAAGAAAAAGTGAAACCTGCTTGTTGAGCCAGCTTCTCTAACTGCTGATTTACCGCACCATACGGCCATACAATCGCTTTCGGCTCTACACCCAATTCTTTTTTTAAGACATCATGAGATTTTTTTAAATCATTCAAAATACGTTGTTGATATTCCGCGTCCGTTTCATAACGCGCTTGTGATTTTAAATACATATAAGAATTTGCCGCGGGTTGTTCATTCCCTTGAGGGTTAGCAAGCACACCATGATGTAAATCATCACTATGGCTTGCAAACTCAGCTAAGCCAGAATCCTGCATTTCTCGTACTTGCTTCCAATTGACCAAGTTCCCTTGTCCATAGGCTTCATAGCCAGCTTTTGTATTACCATTTAGCCAACTGGTTGGGAGTGCAAAAACTGCCGGAATCTGATATTGCTTAAGCAATGGAAATATACGACTGTAGCTACTTAAAGCACCATCATCAAAGGTTAACAAAATGGCATTATGAGGTAGCTCTTTGCCTTGCTTACGAGCCTCTTCAATATCTTTCAAACGTATTGGCTTCCAGTCAGATTGACTGAGCCAGTCAAAGAACTGCGCTAAATTTTTAGTTTGAATTGCATATATATCCCGATCGCCCTCTTTTAAAACATCATCTCTGACGTCATGAAAAGTTAAAGAAACTGTGCGATTTTTTGGTAAATCTTTTTCTATTTGGGCATATGCAAATTGCAGAGGTAACAATGTCGAAGCCAAAGCACAGCCCAACACTTTCGAAAATAAATTATTCATTAAAAACGCCCTTCAAATCCGAAAATACCATAGGTATGCTGTTCAGCATGTCCATCGTAAGGATGGTATTGCCAGCCGATTCCATAATTGAGTTGCCATGTACGTGATAGCTGCCATTGATGTTGATATTGCAAAGAATAGGCTGGCTTAGTGGAATAATCGGCTTGTTTATAAAGGCCCACCCCAGCCTCGAAATGCTGTTTAAATGAACGTTCATATTCACGCCAAGTCACCCAGTCATGACTTAAGTTCAACTCGGCGCTGTAATGCGAACTTGGGCTAAAATAAGCGGTTTGATCTTGGCTATTACTGCCATAAAAACCACGGACAGTGCCATAAGTAATGTGATGCGGCGCTGCAAATAGTCTTTCACGCCAAAAAGTTGAAAATTCTTGTTGTTTATTGCCATCACTAATATCAGTCAAACCGTAACTTGCACCAATTTGACGTGATTCATCCTTTTGCCATGTCAATGCAGCTCGGTAAGATTGACCATCTTCTCCTACATCAATCGCTTGTAGAGGAATGTCAGCCTGACTGTTATATTGCAATTGATACTGCCAGTGATCATTTAGCCACTGTGACCACTCAAGACTAACACCAGCTTGTCCGCCATCTGTACTTTGCGACAAGATCGCCGACAATGCCTTACGATTAGCTTGCCATTCGGCCCCAACACCATAGCGCTGGTTATGGACATCACCAAAATTGTATTCGCCATAACGATCTTGATGCCAAGCGAATAAACGATAATTATCTTTTATCCACGGACTATTAAGGCGAGTTTCCATCTCACGGTCTTTTAAACCGTTTTGTCCACTTACAGAATCGCTATTATTAGCTTTACTTTGGCCCCAAGTCGTTGAATGTGAAATCGTAGCTCTATTACGATCATCCAACTCTTTGCGGCTTTTAATAACACCACTATCATCAGGATAAAACTGTACTAAGTTTTGCGTTGTTTTACGCCATGTCTGGATATCACCTAAAGCCTGAGCATTTTGCATTTCATTAATGCGAGTATCTTTAGCAATCGGATCTATACCATTTAAACGAGAGATTGTTTTTTTTGCTTCTAGAGGCTTTTCCCTCCATCGCTCCACACGGGCAAGGTTATTAATTAAACTCTCATTTGCAGGTGCCTGCTCTACTGTTTTTTGAAAGTGTTTTTCAGCTTGATCTAAATGATTGGCATAAGCTAAATGCATCCCTTTTAAAGCAATATAATCGTCTCGGTCAGGATGGCTAGTTTTATCTACACCTTTTGCCTGACTATATTTATAAGTCGGAATAAGATGATCAACTTTTGCCAAAAACTGTTCAGCTTCCTTATATTTTTCTTGTTCAATATAAGAATAATACAACCCGCTATAGACGATCATATCCGGATAATTTTTTTCGGTTAAAAGCGTCTTATAAGCAAGTTCAGCTTGCTTCGGTTTTTGCTCAGCCAAATAACTATCGGCAATTGCATGACGTACATAAGCAGGTAATTTTTCAAGCGGAATATTTAATTGAGTAAAATTCTCTAAAACTGCTTTCGCTCGTCCTCTGAAATCTAATGCATATAAATAGTCATAATGAAACCTTAAATAGTTAGGGTCATCAGGTTTCATTTGCTGTTGTATCTTTTGCCCTTGTTCCAACACGCTATCTAACTCAGCAAAGCTTTCTGCATCTGATAAGCCTTGACGATTTAAATATTTATAGCGAGCAATTGCATTATTGACATGCTGAGAAAATTCACTGACTTGTAAAGTTTGTTGTAATTGCTCAGTTTGCTGATTTTTTTCGCTTGCTTGGAGTAATTGCTGAGCTTTTTGATATGCTCCAATAGCAACCAAATCATAAACATACTCTTGCAAAACAGCTGACGACTTTGGTTGTTGCTGATAAGCATGCTCAACTGTAGCTAAAGCGTCTACGGGTAAATTTATCAAACGGTAAGCATAGGCAACCCGTACCAGCTGATTAGCATTTAAACCGTTAATATTGATACTCGATAACTGAGTTTTCGCGTTTGCCGTATCTTGAGCTTCAGCATTCAAAACTGATAATAAAATACGTCCATCGACTGACTTTTGAATATTGAATTTATTTGACCAATCAATTGCAGTTTTAAAGTGTTTAAAATCACGAAAATTTTGAATTAAAGGTAACTGTGCATATTCTGGAAAATTCACATAATCCACGTTTGTCAAAAACTCTGTAAAATTCGTCAGGTCTCTTTTTTCACTTGACATAATAACTAAATAATCAGCAAGCAGTTTTTGATCATATGGATAATGTTTTAACAATTGATCTAGTTGAGAGACAGCTTGTTGAGTTTGCCCTGCTCTATAATTTTGAATAGCTTGCTCACGTAATACATCAACTTGAGCTGCGTATAAATGAATTGGCAAGAGATATACCAATGAAAAAACACATTTTTTTAGCATTTTGATAATCGGATAGTCCCATATCGAGATGGAAAATTATAGGACATATAAAAATTAAGTCACACAAATACAAAATAGTGTGATCTATTTAACATTTTTTATTTTTTATGAATTAAGTTAATTTTTTTAATAAATATTTA
>NZ_JBIUCP010000021.1:0-63211 GCF_044538765.1 Acinetobacter sp. ABJ-A23_2 | reverse complement strand
TTTTTGCACAAATAGTTGCAATCGCAGCAGTTAAAGTTGTTTTACCATGGTCAACGTGACCGATTGTACCCACGTTTACGTGTGGTTTATTACGTTCAAACTTGGCTTTAGCCATGATGATCTTCCTCGTTTACGTCGAACCAACTACAAATGGCACTGAGCTAACCCAGCTTATCGACATATCGCCTAAAAAACAGACACCCAATACTTGAAAAGCAGACTATATAGCCTGCTTTTTGAAAACTTTGTGGAAATCCACTCAAACTTTAATATCTGGAGCTCTTATCGAGATTTGAACTCGAGACCTCTCCCTTACCAAGGGAGTGCTCTACCACTGAGCTATAAGAGCGACTATCCTTCGATGGAGCGGGAGACGAGGATCGAACTCGCGACATGCAGCTTGGAAGGCTGCCGCTCTACCAACTGAGCTACTCCCGCAACGTTGGTAATAACCACTTCATTCGAAGTTTAGGATGGTGGTGAGAGAAGGATTCGAACCTTCGAAGCTTTCGCAACAGAGTTACAGTCTGCCCCCTTTGGCCGCTCGGGAATCTCACCAATATCGCACTTATCTACAGTGCTGTTCTTTACTCAATCAACTTAACACTTTAAAATGGTGCCGGCACACGGATTCGAACTGTGGACCTACTGATTACAAGTCAGTTGCTCTACCAACTGAGCTATGCCGGCGTTTCTTAGTGTTTCGTACGTTTCGTATCGGAACGGTGTGCAGTTTAGCAAAACTTCCAAACGATGCAAGCGGTTTTTTAAAAAAAACCGCTAAAAACTCATAAAATCAATCCGTTTGATGATAATTCAACCGCTTTGATCACTGCGCGAGCTTTTATTTGGGTTTCATTCCACTCAGATTCTGGATTTGAGTCGGCAACGAGCCCTGCTCCAGCTTGCACATACACTTTTTTATCGCGAATAACGCAAGTACGGATTGCAATCGACATATCCATTTCACCATGCCAACCTAAATATCCTACTGCTCCACCAAAGACACCTCGTTTCACAGGCTCTACTTCATCAATAATTTCCATTGCACGAATTTTTGGGGCGCCCGATAACGTTCCTGCTGGGAATGTCGCTTTAAACACGTCAAGCGCGTCGATATCATCACGCACTTCGCCTTGTACATTTGAAACAATATGCATGACATGTGAATAGCGCTCAATCACCATTTGATCCGTTACTTGGACCTTACCTATTTTTGATACGCGTCCCACATCATTTCGACCAAGATCAATCAACATTAAATGTTCAGCAATCTCTTTTTCGTCAGAAAGCAAATCTTTTTCCAGAGCAATATCTTCTTCTTTATTTTTACCACGTGGTCTGGTTCCCGCTAAAGGTCGAACTGTAGCAATGCCATTTTCTAAACGAGATAAAATTTCCGGTGACGAGCCAACAATATGAAATGGTTTCTTATCAGTAATCGTTTGCCCTTGAACTAAAAATAGATAAGGCGAAGGATTTAAATGACGTAATGCACGGTAAACCTGTAAAGCTTCACCATCAAAATCAGAAACCATGCGCTGCCCTGGAACAACTTGCATCACATCACCAGCACGGATGTATTCTTTAACTTTTTCTACTGTCTCTAAGAATTTTGCTTTACCAGTAATAGATTCAAAATGAGGAGGTGTATGTGGCTTCGCTTGTAAACTGACTGGTGTAGCCAACAGTTGTTCTAATTGATCTAACTTTTGCTGTGCATCAGCATAGGCATTACTCTGCTCTGCATCCGCATGAACAATTAAAAATAACGTATCTTTAAGATTGTCAAAAACGATAACCGTTTTTGAAAGCATCAACCACAAATCTGGAAGCGTAATTGGATCGGCTGCAGGAACATTCTTTAAACGTGGCTCGATATAACGGACTGCGTCATAACCCAAATAACCTACTAATCCGCCAGTAAAGGTTGGTAAATCCGGTAAGAGCTCGGCTGGAGGTACTTTAAATTGTTTTTGGAATTCACGAATGTACTGGAACGGGTCTAGACAATCTTGTTGTGTAATTGACCCATCAGCGTGCTGTATAGATAAAACACCGGCATTGCAGGAAAAAACTGTCGATTCACCCAATCCGATCATAGAGTAGCGCGCCCAATTCTCTCCACCCTCAACCGACTCAAATAAGTAAGCTTGTGTTTGGTCTTTAAAGCGGGCAAAAACTGATAATGGGGTTTCTGTATCTGCCAAGCGTTGGCGATAAACTGGAATAGTGTTGTAGCCAGCAGCCTTAAGTTGCTCGAATTGCGCTAATGTTGTCATGAATCTTCTCTAATATGGTTTCGATTTAAAAGTGTGTTTTTCTAGATTCGGTTTAGACACGCCATCGAAAAACCATACGCTTATTCATTCTTATCTCCATTTTCTTCATTAAACAATTAACTCAGCAAGACTATCAACAACTTGCTGAGGTTGGCAATCATAGATATTTTCTCCATGATTATAGCCATAGCTAACCACAATACAATCAATTCCGGCACGGCGTGCAGCTTCAATATCATTACTTGAATCACCAATCATTAACGATTGTGAAGCCGATGTTTTTAGGCTTTCCATGCAATGTAATAATGGCAGTGGGTGTGGTTTTCTTTCAGGTAAGCTATCTCCTCCAAGTACAACTTGAAAATAAGGAGAAAGCTCTAATGCATCTAGTAACCCTTGAGCAAGTTTGACAGGCTTATTGGTCACACATGCCATTTTAATATTCAAAGTTTGGCAATGTTTTAAAAATTCAGGTACACCAGGGTAAATTTGAGTATTCACACAAAGCTCTGCACCATATATGTCTAGAAACTTTTGCAGTAAAACTTTATGTTGTTCAGCATCTAGTTTCCCAAACAAATGAAGCAAGACACTTTCACATAGTTTTGAGGCGCCCTTGCCTACCCATTCACGTATTTGTGCTTCTGTTACTAATGGCCAACCGAGTGTTTGCAGACTTAAATTCATAGACCGATATAAATCGGCAGCGGAATCCACCAAGGTTCCATCCAGATCAAATAAAATTAAATCGCGCTTACTTAGTTGTGCAACAGACATTTTCTTCTACTCAAAATTAAAAAGGCATGCGTTTAGCATGCCTTGATTGTAAAAGCACCAACGAATTATTTAAAGAATAACCATGCTAATACAGCCAAAATCACTAAAATAATAATAGTGATTAAACCAACCGAAGCATTCTTCTGCTGCTCTTTTTCTTCAGCAACCCGAGAAACAGGCTCATCAAAAGTAACAGGTGATGGTTGTTTTACATTGACATCCACACCCTCTGGAATAGGTGCAGGCTTTGGTATAGAAACATTCTGCGGCATACCATCGCGGCGAACTTCTGTTTCTGCAGCACGCTCTGCAAGGCTTGGCATTCCTTGATCACTTAAGTCTTGTGTTGGTACAGTAGTTTGCACTGGTTCTGCTTCAATTTCAGGTAAATCGAGATTTTCTTGAGCAGGGGCTAAAACTGAGAATTTAAAACTCGCAAACTGAACAATATCACCATCATGAAGCTGCTTTTCTTGCTCAATACGAATATCGTTTACAAACGTACCATTTGATGAATTAAGGTCTTGTACCCATAGCAATTGGTCTTTTAAAAGCAATGCTGCATGGCGACGTGAAATTTCAGCGGCTTGTAATAGCAAATCGGCATCTTGGTGACGTCCCACCAACATATCACGATCAACACTAATTTCTTGACCAGTAAATTCACCAGTAATTGCTTGTAGTTTCCAAGTCATGCCTATGTCCTATTCATTTTTTATCAATCATAACATGCTACTACGGCGCTGTGCTTGGACGTAGTGTCGTTGTTGTTACTGTATTTTTAGTTCGATTCACTTCTGGATCAGGCAATTGCAATGTCTGCTTTTGAACTGTTGGCTCTACCGCTACAGGTGTTATTACTGTCGTCGTTTTTCCGCCTGAAGGAACTTGTTGATAATTTTTTGATTGAGGAGCAATACCTGGAGGTGACATTTTTTGATTGTAAACATCATCAACCTGCTCAGGTAGTTTTGCAAAATTACCGTTCTTATCCATAGCTAATTGCAGGCTATACAGCTGGTTATAGCGCTGCTGAGTCAAACGACGTACATCATTTGCGTCACCAACAATCGTCGGGTGAATAAAGACGAGAAGATTACGTTTTACATTACTTCTGTTATCTGATCGGAACAATCGTCCAACATAAGGGATACTGCTTAATCCAGGTATGCCTTGTCTTGAAAGTGATGTGTCATCTGATACCAAACCACCAAGCACTACAGTTTGTCCATGTTCAGCTAAAACAGCCGTTTTAATAGCACGCTTACTCGTCACCAAGTCAGCTGCTTGTCCACGACTATCTTGAACAGCAGAGACTTCTTGCTCTACCTCCAGACGAACCGTACCGCCTTCACCAATATGTGGAACAACTTTTAATGTCACACCAACATCTTTTCGTTCAACAGTTGTATAGGGATTGATACCTGTACTATTGGTAGTGACCGACCCAGTAACAAATGGAACGTTCTGACCTACAACAATATAAGCCTCTTCATTATCCATCGTCACGATAGATGGTGTAGAAAGTAAGTTTGATTTTGTATTGGCTTTGAGAGCCTGAATTAATGCACCATAGGCCTTACGAGAGTTATCAAAATTACCCAATCCTAAAGTTGCACCATTACCTTTATTAGGTCCATTAGCGATAGCAGATGCAGCTCCAGCCGAACCACCCGATAAATAACCAGCAGCGATAGAAGATAAACTCGCTCCTACATTACTAAAGCTAAGTAAACCAATCCCACTAGATAAATCACCGAGTGCCCATTGAATTCCAAGTTGATCTGCATCATCTCCAGAAACTTCAATAATTGCAGCCTCGATAAGTACTTGTTGGCGACGAACATCAAGCTGTTGAATCGCTGATTCAATTTCACGCATTAATTGTGGATCAGCCTTAACAACCAATGAGTTTTGGGCACTATCTGCAATAATGCTTACACCATTTTGGCTAAAGCTAGAGATATTGTTCTGATTATTATTGTTTGAATTACCATTTAGGTTAATTGATGGAGTAGATATTGAACTGCCATTTGAACCCGATGTATTTGAACTAGAGTTCTGGTTATTCCCAATCAAATTATTCATCGAATTCGATGAGTTAGATGAATTCTTATTGTTACTCGATGAAGATACTGCCTGACCAGTGACTAAACCCTGTAAAATTTCTGACAAGCTTTTAGCACTTGCGTATTTCAAACGGAAAACTTTTAAGCCACCTAAACGATCAGCAGAAGGCACATCCAGCATTTCAATCATGTGGCGAATGCGCTTACGTGTTCCTGGATCGCCTTTGACTAAAATACGGTTGGTTCGATTATCGGCAATAATACGAATACGAGCACCACTGAAATCTTTCGATGCTCCTGTTGCACTCATTGCTTCAAGTTGAGTGATGATTTCTTCTGCTTGGCTCGACTGAAGGTTGATGGCTTCAATATCGTTCTGCCCAGTTCCGTCTAAGTTACGGATAATATTTTCAAGCTGATAGATATTTGCCGCGCGGTCCGAAACAATTAGTGCATTAGTCCCTGCAATCGCAGCCATATGCGCAAATTGAGGCATTAAAGGGCGCAGTGCTGGAATTAAGTCATTTGGATTGGTATTTTCAAGCCAAATCACTCGTGTAACGATTTGATCACCGCGAACCTTATTTCGAGAATCGTAAGGAATTCCTGAGTTTTTAACATTGCTATCTGGCACAAGCTTAATCGTATTACCAGAAGGAATCGCAACGACCCCATTTACATTTAAAACCCCAAGAAATAGGTCATAAACCTCATCTTTATTTAATGGTTTATTCGAAATGACTGTGACATTACCACGCACTCTTGGATCTACAGCGAAGTTCTTTCCTGTAATGTCTGCAACTTCATTAATAAAGGCAGTTAAGTCAGCATCACGTAAATTGATCTTCCATGTTTGGGCATAGGCACTGCTACTTACTGTCGCAATCAATGGGGCTGCTGCAAGTAATGCCCAAAGTGGACGTTGATGATTCAATAAAGCCATAACTCGCGATATTTCCTAACTCTTATGGTGACGTGTTATCACTAAAAATTTTGTTGTATGGTCATCACTTGATCACCACGTTTTATTTCTATTTTCACTTGTCCTGCTCTACGAGCTTGTTCAAGTAATTGCACATCCGTTTGCCCTTGCCCAACCGTTTGACCATTTAAAGAGACAATTCGATCGCCAGGCCTTAAACCTAACTTATTTCTAAGCGCAGACGGTGTACGTTCTGTAACTTCATAACCTTCACTTGAGTTGCCACTGACCCCCATATCTTTGAGGTACTGCTCTCGGTTACCTTGCATCTGCTGAATCGCTTGCCCTAGAGCCTGTTGAGTCGTATTTACAGGTGCCGTAGGTTGAGACGGTGTAGCAGGTTGTTGTTGTGAAGCATCTGGCGTCATAGGTTGATATAAACCATTTGGCAAACCTTTAAACTCAAGTTCGCGAGTACTACCATTTCCTTGACGCAATACCACATGATCCCAATAAACTTCTGCCAGTTGGTAAGAAGTAGAACCAATAGTTTCACCAACTCGATAACGCTCAGCAGTATTATCAATTTTAATAACAGCTGAAGAAAAGCGGTTTGGATAACCCACCATCACGCCTTGTAATTCTAGATTCACATTTTCCTGAGCCGCATTGGCAGAAGGTTCATTAAAAAGTGAAAAAGTACTAATGTTTGGTATTTGTGGCTGCTGGGAACCGAGTTCTACCCGATCAAACTGCATCATTTGTGGAGGGGCAATCACCAACCAAAAAAATGAAGCCAATTTCCAACACAACCATAAAATTAAAATGGCTAAGACGACTACACTGAGTCGATCTAATTTTTGCCATTGTAATTGCTGTAATTTATCAAGCCATGCTTTCATTAGTGACCACCTTGTAATAATGGTTGGCGAGAACTAATGACAAAAGTATCTAAACCAGCTTTTCCGTCATAAGATGGAACATTAAGCAATAAACGCTGTGTGAGTTGAACATCAAGCATCATATTGGCATCAAGTAAAAGATTCGCCATTTTTTGATTTCGCTGATCACGAATGTCAACTTGTAGCTGTCCATTGTGGTCAGCCAACTGCCCACTTAAAGAAGGCATATTCATACGATCTTGACGATCACCAATATTATAAACTAGTGCTCCGCCACCCCAATGCAATTGCCCATCAACCGCTGTAAAGCCCTGCTCTTTTTTATAATTAAATTGGATATCTTTAAGTTGAATACTGTTTACAGGCCATTGCCAGTTCACAATCTGCTTCAGTGTTTCTGGAGCAACTTGACCATTCATATTTCTTACAATTACTTTTTTGCCAAAACCATATGCCATGATTCCTGCTAATTGCGTATTACCACTATGAATATCAACATCTGCAGCAAAGCGTAATAAAAATAAATCTAGCGGTCTGGTTTTCCAATGGATAGTTCCTCGTAAAGCACCACGATGCCAGTCAGCTTGCCCCTGCCAGATATTGCCACTTACATTATGGACAGTTTGATTATTCTTTGAAAATTTAGAGATAAGCCAAGTCGCCGGAATCTGTAAAATAATAAAAATTAAAAATGCAATGAGGGCAAAAAACCACCACTTCCATTGCTTAGACTTTTTCTTCATTCAGCCTTACCAACATGCAAATTATCGTCCTTATATGAGAGTTCCTCTCTAGTCTGACATTATGCATACTTTTTCAACATCGCCAATTCACTTCATATAAAAAAACCAAGCAATCAGGCTTGGCGTCTTCTTAAAGACTATAAGTTGTACGTATGACAAAATCATGAAAATTGACGATTAATCTTACTAAATGCAAATTTAGTCTCAACAATGTATTTATTTAGGAATTTAAACACTTTATTGAATACTTCATTTTTAAAATAAAAGTTTTAATTCTTTTTAAAATAAAAAAGCCAAGCTAAATCGCTTGGCTTTTTAAGAGGCAATACAATTAGATTAAGAAATCTTCAAGTTTTGCACCTTTTTCAATTTCAGCAACTAACCAACGTGGTTGTTTACCGCGACCAGTCCAAGTCTCTTCAGAATTGTTTTTGTTACGGTAGCGTGGCTCTACAGATTTACGTGTTGTTTTTTTACGTTTTTGAGCACCAAACTCAAGAAGTTGTTCAACACTAAAACCTACATTTTCTGCAATCTCGATAATTTGATTATAAGCATCTTCGATTGCTTGATCTTTTTTGCTTGCAATTAAAGCTTCTGCTTCTTCTTGTAAGCGTTTTAACTCTTCAACAGATAATTCACTAATATCCGGTTTCATTAATAAATACTCCAGTCTTACAGACAATTCAAATAATACAGACAAAATTTAAAAACATTAAATCATAACCAATAGTATTTATAATCTATTCAATAAGCAATAGTTTGAAAGACAAGTTCGTCAGAATAATGCTATAAATTTACTTTTTAATTACATTAATAATTATAATTGAAATATATTTTCTTAATATTTATTTAAGCTAAATGTATTAAGTCATGTCCTACTGATTTTTCTAATTCAATAATTTTACTTTTTACTTCATTTGGTATTTCACATTTTAATCCTGTCATTTTATCTATACAGACCATTACAGCTTCACCTGTAGCAACGATTTGCTGCTGTGCCTCACTCCATAATATATATGCCATACGGAATGCGCTATTGCGCATCTCCTCTACACGAACACCTACTTTTAATACATCTGGATAAAACACGGGTTTTAAATATTTGCACTGACTTGAAGCAACAACAGTATATATATTTGCGGTCAATATATTTACATTTTCCATATATAAAATACGTGAGCTTTCAATATATCTATAATACTGTACATTATTGACATGACCAAAAGCATCCATATCTCCCCATGCTACTTTCTGGTCGTATATTACAGGGTAGACAGACAGTTCTTTCATTTTTACCTCAAATTTTAAATTTTAAAAAATTCGCATCATTTTCAAAGATTAGGTTTAACTGTTTGATTAACTCATCATCTTCTTTTAAGGTTGATTTAATACGTAAATAGCTCATTAAAATATTATCTGGGTATAAACTTAATAATATTTCTGCTTCAGCTTGACGTTCAGTTGCCATGTAAACATGCCATTTTGCAAATGTTAAAACCGGCAAACTCATATATTGAGATTCAAATTGATTAATCTTTTCCTCAACATCCGCATAGTCAGGAACCTGCTTAAGCAATTGTTGCTGAAACCACAAATAAAACACTTCTGGGTCAAATTGCTCTTTGAGAAGATGCAAAGTTAATGTTTCATGCTGAATACTCATTTCCGGCATACGCGCCAAGAGTTTTAGCCATAGCAATTTACTGCTATAAGGTCGGGTTTGAATTTCAGACTCTAAATCTAGATAGCGCTGTTGCAGTGCATGTAAGTCATCAACTGAAGCTTGATCGAACTGTTGAAGAAGTTGCTGCAACCATAAATCACGATGCTCAGCGTCTAATAATCCATATTTCATCGAACGCAAATATAACCAGGGTTGCTGTAAAGCAAGCCGTCCCCATAACGCAGTTAATCGCTGTTGATATGCTGTCTCGATCTCTTCAAGCCACGGCGATAATTGATGCTGATATAAAAACTCAAGATGAGTTAATGCGCGTTCCGCTTCATTTTGAGCTAAAAATATTTCAATACGCTGTAATTCTGCCAATTCAAAAGCCATAGGCGGAGACTGATCCAAAGCATCTAATGCTTTTTGATAATCTCCACTTAAAACCAAGAACTTGGCATCAATAATATTTTTTAAAAGCCCTGATTGGGTAAAAACTCGTTCGATAAAGACGCGTTGATCTTCGGCAGCTTCTAATAGCCAGACAATACCTAATTGCTCATAAGGATGAAGATTTTTAAACTGAAAAATATTTTCTCTTTTTCGTTGTTCACGAGAAGAATAACGTTTAATCCACAGCCATATTAACTGAGCAATAAAACTCATCACGACAAAAGTAAGGACTAATCCCCACACATTTGTTTGCAATTGCAATTGGCGCCAGTAGATATAGACATAGCCCATACCATAGCCATAGCTCAACAAAGCTAAGGCCGCAAAAAGCACTAAGCTAATGACAAGATAAACCCATAGGAGATGTTTCATATGTCCTCCTTATGAGCCAAGTAGGCCAAGAGTCGATAGTTTAGGCACAGGCACGATAGATAAGTGAGACACTTTAGCAATACGATTTTTCAACTGCTGACTGGTCGCATCTGGCATTTCATTTAATTTCTGCATTACTGATTGCAGCTCATTTTGATACTCTGCCATTTTTCCTTGATTTAATGCCTGCTCAGCAATTAATAATCTTAATTGCACTTCTTTAAGCACCACACTTCGATTCATTAAATTAATAGACGGCGTTTCTACTTTTTCAATGCGGAACCACTTCTTCCACCAAGATACCGACTCGGATTGGTCCATCTCAAGTTTAGGCCGAGCCAATGCTTGCTGAATATTTTTATCAATAGTTTGTAGTAAATCATCAATCAATTGATGACGCTGGTTTTGAGCAATTACGTATTGTTGTATGGCCTGTTTATCCTGTTCAATTGCCTGATTTAAGCTGTGTTGCAATGCTGGGGCAATTTCATATTGAGGCAAGGATTGTTGTAGTTGAGTTAAATGATCCACCGCATAAATAAACTGCTGTTGATCAATCGCAAACTGAATTAAATCTAATTTTTGCTTAATGACTACCGTTGGCGTAATACCAGAATGAATAATCTCATTATTTGTTGAAGGTGCTGTTTGAACATCACTACTCGGCTGGGACTGTATTTGTCTTTTTAAAGCCACCAATTGATCATTCAAATTGGCATATTGTTGTTCCGATTGCAGTAAACTTTGCTGAAGCTCTGGAACAGTACGAGAAATTTGCCACATATCGTAACTGAGCTTAGCCAACCAAGTGATGCTCAGCAAAATGATGATAGAAACAAGTTTTCTCATACAAATCCTTATAATGCCTGAATGTGATGAATCATCCCCGAAGGCGATAAATTTTCAAGTTGAATAATGTGAAAATGAGCCTGTTGCTGATCGCGATATTTTTTAACAAGTTGAAAAAGACGTGGTCCTAAAACCAAATATACACAATCAGGTTGTACATTATTTTTTAAACAAAGCTCTAACCAATATTTCCAGCTTGCCTCACTGGTAATTAAGACAAGCCATTTTTCTAAATTATAATTTGAATTCTGTGTCAGATGTTTGAATGTTGAATATGAAACTTCTGGGCACTGCCGATGATATAAAACAAAATTTAAAATCTGAATCCCTTGCTGCTGCAAAGTATCCATCATAAATTGGCGTCCGCCTTCTCCCCTCCAAAAAGCCACGCTACCCGTCTGCTGCATATTATAGAGAATAGGTAAAGTGAGCATGCCTTCGGAAGTTTCTACATCTGGAACATGCGCGTCAATTCCATATTCATGGAGACGATTCGCCGTAGCTTGTCCGACCGCAATCCACTGAATATGTTTTAAGTCATCTAGCTTTAAACCACTTTGCGTTAAGTACTGCATACCTACTTCAACAGCAGTAGGACTCACAACTACTATAGCTTGTGCCCCGACTAGCTGTTGATAGAGTTGAAAGAGTGATTCTGAAAAAGGCTGAGCAACCAGCTCTAAAAGCGGTAAAGACTCGACCTGATACCCCTTATTTTGCAAAGCTTCCGTTAATTCAGCTGCACGTGAGTCAGGTCGGGTATTAATAAACAACATGGCGTTAGTAAAGAGCCTTTAATAAATCACCCGCACCTTGTTCAAGTAAGTTTCGAGCAAGGTTCTCACCTAACTGCTGAGCATTGTGAGCTTCATCTGTCATTTCAGCACGTAATAATGTTTGCCCATCAGGACTTCCGACGCGACCTTCAATATGAATTTTGCCATCTTGTAAGGTTGCATAACCTGCAATCGGTACCTGACAACCACCTTCAAGATAGGCATTAAATGCACGCTCAGCACGTACACACACATCAGTCTCTGGATGTAAAAGAGGCTGTATTAAAGCTAGTACTTCTTGGTCATCTGCACGGCATTCCAAACCAAGAGCACCCTGCCCAACAGCAGGCAAGCTTACATTTGGCTCGATACAATGACGAATACGTTGTTCTAACCCTAAACGTTTCAAACCAGCACTCGCCAAAATAATCGCATCGTATTGACCATCATCTAGCTTAGATAGGCGAGTTCCAACATTGCCGCGCAAATCAATAATTTGTAGATCTGGACGTTGTTTTAAAATTTGTGATTTACGACGTAAGCTTGAGGTGCCAACTTTTGCCCCTTGAGGTAGATCAGCAAATTTTTCAAAAGTATTTGAAACAAAAGCATCTAATGGGTCTTCACGTTCGCAAATAACTGCCAAAGTTAAACCTTCTGGTAGTGCCATTGGCACATCTTTCATTGAATGTACAGCGAGGTCCGCACGACCATCTAAAAGAGCAGCTTCCAACTCTTTAACGAACAAGCCTTTACCACCAATTTTTGCTAAAGGTGTATCTAAAATTTTATCGCCCTGCGTGACAAACTTGACCAGCTCTACCGTTAAATCCGGGTGAAGCTCCTGTAAACGGGCACGAATATGTTCTGCCTGCCAAAGAGCAAGTGGGCTTTGTCGTGTAGCAATTTTCAAGGTTTTCATAAATTCAAGCATGGGCTGGTCAAACAATACACCCTAAACTTAACTTGATCCCTTAAAATTGCAAGTAAAATCTCACCAGCAGAAATAAGATAGCTACAAGTTAAAGCTGATGTATCCGCTCTCTAAGCGTAGATAAATGGCGACGGCTAACGGAAAGTCTTTCATCAAGACCTCTCAATCGAACCTGATACTGGCCTGAGCTGACAAGCTCTAAACCATCCAAATAAGCAATTGAGACCAAGGCATTTCGATGAATACGGATAAATTGATCTGCAAATTCAGTTTCAAGTTCTTTCAGTGTTTCATCAATTAATACACTGCCATTTTTATGACGTATCGTGACATATTTCTGATCTGCCAAAAAGTAATAGATATTTTCAACAGGAATCAGTTCAACCCCACGGTAGGTTTTAGCAGCAATTTGATGTCTTTGTGTTTTTAAATCCTGTAAAAGTTCAGGATTCGGCAAAGCATTAAGCTGTGCTTGGGTAAGTTGCGTTAACTGCTTTAAAGCTTGTTCAAGTTCTGCCGGATCAATCGGTTTAAGAAGATAAGCTTGTGCTTGTGACTTAAACGCCTCTAAAGCATGCTGATCATAAGCTGTACAAAAGACAATAGCAGGTCGAGGGTTAAGCTGGCTTAATTGTTCCGCACAGACGAGACCATTCATACCCGGCATTTGGATATCAAGTAAAATCACATCTGGTTGATGAAGCCGTGCCTGTTCCAAGGCATCTTGGCCATGATGAGCTGTTGCAACAACCTCATGTCCCATCTTTGAAACTAAACGTGACAATCGCTCCACTGCTAATGGCTCGTCATCACAAATTAGCACCTTCATTCATCCTCCTTGTCACCGTTAACTTGGTCCATTTTTTTATGGTTAACTCTGACTGGCTTATTATTTTGATTGGTATTGATAGCTCATAATAGTGGTATATAAAGTTTCACCCTTATATACCTGGAACCTAACTGAGTTCCCATAATACGCTTTCAAGCGTTGTTTAACGTTTTCAAGAGCGATTCCATGCCCTTTCCGTGATTTTATTGTATCGTCTGTATAAGGGTTGGTAATGACTATACTGACCTGATTTTGCAATATTTCAACCAATACCCCTATGGTTGCCTTACCCACCATTGGTTCCACCCCATGAAAAATACTATTCTCTAACAAAGGTTGTAATGTCAATAAAGGAATCGTGACCTGCTTTAATTGCAAAGGTTCAAGCTCCACTTTCCAGTCGACTTGTAAACGCTCACCTAAACGTATTTGTTCAATCATTAAGTATTGTTTACTGAGTTCAATTTCTTCATACAAGCTTACCAATTTTAATTCTTGGAAACTCGCTCTAAATAAACGCGACAGACTAATCAGCATACTTTCGGCTTTATCTGGGTCTATCGTAATTAAACTCACCACATTATTTAAACTATTAAATAAAAAGTGAGGATGAATACGCGCTTGCATGGCCTGAATACGCGCATTTAATTCTGCATATTGTTGATGTAACCACTGTTCTCTGACATATAAATAGCGCAAACAAAATGCGCCGAGTAGTATTCCATAGCTTAAATATAAAGGGACATTGGTAAAATAAATGCTCCAGTCATGTGCTATATCACTCGTTCTTTTCAAGATTCCGAATTGAAAAAAATTACTTATTAGGGTGGTCACTACCACAATCGCTTGCAGCATAACAAAGCCAATTGCCAAAGCATATTTTTGCTGCAGTTGACTAAAAAAATTTTGAAAATATTCAACTAAGGCAAAAAAAGACAAAATCACCCAGTTAATAAAAATCATATATTGTAAAAGGCGCGACCCGCTTAAGGCATGCCACGATTGCGCTTCAGCCAAAGCTAAAACCAGCGCCAAAACATTACTTGCGATAATTAATTCGAATAAATGTTGCCAACGATCAATTTTCGTAAAAAAATAGGAGGAATTTTGATTTCGATATGCTGTAGAAAACAACTTTGTTTGTTGAGCTTCGGCAAGTGATATACTCTTTTTTATTTTACTGAGCCACCATGACCACATCTTCAAATCCCCCTAATTCAGCAGCCCCAGACCAAACCTCAGGTATGTGGGGTGGTCGTTTTTCTGAAGCGACAGACGCTTTTGTAGCAGAATTTACTGCCTCTGTTCAGTTTGACCAACGTTTTTATAAGCAAGACATCGCAGGTTCAATTGCGCATGCTACCATGCTTGCAAAAGTTGGCGTACTGACAGAAGCAGAACGAGACGACATTATTGAAGGTTTAAGCACCATTCGCGCAGAAATTGAAGCTGGAAACTTTGAATGGCGTATCGATCTTGAAGATGTTCACATGAACATTGAATCACGTTTGACTCAACGTATTGGCATTACAGGTAAAAAACTCCACACTGGCCGTAGTCGTAATGACCAAGTTGCAACTGATATCCGTCTTTACCTGCGCGACGAAATTGACGACATTTTGGGCCTATTAGAGCGTTTACAAAAAGGTTTGTTGGGCTTGGCTGCCAAAAATGTAAATACCATTATGCCAGGCTTCACTCATTTACAAACAGCTCAACCAGTAACTTTTGGTCATCACTTATTGGCATGGTTTGAAATGTTAGTTCGCGATACTGAACGTCTTCAAGACTGCCGTAAGCGTGTTAACCGTATGCCACTTGGTTCTGCGGCTCTTGCTGGTACTACTTACCCAATTGATCGTGCTTACACAGCAGAACTTCTAGGTTTCGAAGCTGTATCTGAAAACTCTCTCGATGCTGTATCTGACCGTGATTTTGCCATCGAATTTAATGCAGCAGCATCTTTAATCATGATGCATTTATCACGCATGTCTGAAGAACTTATTCTTTGGACTTCTGCACAGTTTAAATTCGTGAACATTCCTGACCGTTTCTGTACTGGTTCTTCAATTATGCCGCAGAAGAAAAATCCGGATGTTCCAGAGCTTATTCGTGGTAAATCTGGCCGTGTATTTGGTGACTTAATTAGCTTACTTACGCTCATGAAAGGTCAACCATTGGCGTACAACAAAGACAACCAAGAAGACAAAGAACCTTTATTTGATGCAATCGATACGGTTCGTGGTTCACTCATGGCATTTGCAGACATGATTCCTGCATTGGTTCCAAATATTGAAATCATGCGTGAAGCTGCGCTTCGTGGATTCTCGACTGCAACTGACCTTGCTGACTACTTAGTGAAAAAAGGCGTTGCGTTCCGTGATGCGCATGAAATTGTTGGTAAAGCTGTTGCATTAGGTGTTGCTGAAGAAAAAGATTTATCTGAATTAACACTAGAGCAATTACAACAATTCTCTGACTTAATCACAGCAGACGTATTTGATAAAGCATTGACACTAGAAGCTTCGGTAAATGCACGTGATCATATTGGCGGAACTTCACCAAAACAGGTTGAAGCTGCAATTGCTCGTGCCCATACACGTCTAGAACAGTTATACGCTTAAGGATACAAAATGAGTCGACAAGTATTTTGCCGTAAATATCAAAAGGAAATGGAAGGATTAGACTTTGCTCCGTTTCCTGGTGCCAAAGGCCAAGAATTTTTTGAAAATGTTTCTAAGCAAGCATGGCAAGAGTGGCTACAACACCAAACTACGCTGATTAATGAAAAGCGTTTAAACGTGTTTGATCCAGAAGCGAAAAAATTCCTTGAAGAACAACGTGAGAAGTTCTTCAATAATGATGAAAGCGTTGAAAAAGCAGAAGGTTGGAAGCCGGAATAATTCGTTTTTTCTAAGCCCATCATCATTGAAAAGGCAGGTTTATATACATAGACCTGCCTTTTTTTACGTGAAACTTACACAAACATATAAAGCCTTACATAGAGCGCACAGGACTCTACATGACATGAATTGGTTGCAACCTTATTATCAATTCATAGCAAGTGAGACATGATCCCTGTCGTGTTTTCTCTTAATGCACTTGATTTTCTGTCCTGAACTTCCCCCCAAAGTTCGGGACATTTTTTTATCTATTATTTTTAAACAAATAAAAAAGCCTTGTTTCAAACAAGGCCTTTAGATATTTCAGCTCAAGTATTATTTTTCGTGAACTTTCGCTTCAATTTCTTCAATTTTGGTATGGCGAGCATCAAAACCTTTCGCCATATAAATGACTTGTTCAGCAATATTACGTGCATGGTCACCAATACGCTCTAAAGAACGTAAAACCCACATCACGTTAATCACGCGCGCAATATGACGCGGGTCTTCAATCATATAGGTCATTAAAGTGCGCGTTGCTGACTGATATTCACGGTCAATATCCGCATCTGCTAAAAGTACACGTAAAGCTTGATCTGCATCTAAACGTGCAAAAGCATCAAGTGCATCGTGAATCATGACACGTACTTGGTTACCAATATGACGGGTTTCCATGTAACCACGAGGTGATCCACCCTCTTCACATAGATTTTGCGCAATACGGGCAATTTTTGCAGCTTCATCCCCAATACGCTCAAGGTCAGTATTGGCTTTGCTCATTGCAATCACCATACGCAAGTCAATTGCGGCTGGATGGCGACGCGCCAAAATCAGTGTCAGACCTTCATCAATATCACGCTCATATTGATTGACTGCATTATCTTTAAATTGAACATCAATTGCTAAATTCGCATCTGTATCAAGCAAAGAATGAATTGCATTGGCAACCTGTTGTTCGACCAAGCCACCCATGGTCATAAACTTTGTGTTCACATCTTGCAAATCTTCATTAAATTGAGAAGAAATATGATGGCTTAACACCGGATTACTCGGACTCAAGGGAAGCCTCCAACATGATGGCGCAGGGATAAAATGATTGAGCATTAAAACACATCAATCATTAAATTTTTATGACAAAATTAAATTTCAGATAAAAGCATTTTTTATTACTGATACGTTAACCAACTGTTTAATTCGACCAGATCTTTTTCACCTAACTGGCCTACAGCAGCTTTTAAACGCAGTACATTTAATAAATAGTCATACTGAGCATTAAGATAATCCTGTTTTGCTGAAAAAGCATTACGCTGCGCCAACAAAACATCGACCATACTTTTTAAGCCTTCGTTATAACTTGCTTTTGAAGCTTGAGAAACAAGTGCTGATGAGTCCATTGCCGCCTTTCTTGCTTCAAGTTTTGCTCGATCAGTATCTACCTGCATAAAAGCACTTTTTACATCAACATTGGCACGGCGAATGGCTGCATCGAGTTGGGCTTGTGCTTTATTTAACTCTACACTGGCTTTTTTAATAGAGGTTCGGGTCTGTCCTCCATTAAATAAATTCCAATTCATCTCTACCCCTACCTGGTCAAACTTCCCGTCAGTCGAAATAAGAGTTTCTGGGGTTTGTTTGGTATAACCATAACTCGCAACTGCGTCTATCTGTGGATAAAGTGCAGCTTTTTCCACACGACGTTGATCTTCAGCATATCGTCGTTGTAAACGTGCTTGCTGAATCTTTAAATTTTGCTGTTGGGCTAAACTTAACCAATCATCAAGCTGGGCTGGATAAGGTTTTTGAAAAGTAAAATCACTTCGCAGTACGGCAAGCTTATCCTGATAAGGGCCAATATATTCAGATAGTTGCTCTTGAGCTAATAAAATCTGTACATTGGTCGCAATACGGTTGGCTCTGGCACTTTGATATTGGGCATTTGCTTCACTGACATCGCTACGCGCTACCAAACCTTCTTTAAGCTTGGCATTCATCATATTGAGCTGTTCAAGCAAAGCTTTTTCTTCTTGTAAATATGCAGCAGTAAGTGCTTGCTGACGAAGTACATTAAAATAAGCTTCGGCCACGTTTAAAACATGATCTTGTTTTTGCAGTCTTAAAGTGATTTCACTGAGTGCAACTGAGGTTTTAACCTGCTTATAACCTTCCCATGCATCCATACGAAAAAGAGGCTGACGAGCAGATAAAGTTGCTTGTTTGGTGGTCGAGGTATTACTCACCAAAGCATCTGACAACCCTTCTTGATCAACACCCGGAAAATTCGAACGTTTTACGGTTTGGCTATTACGATTAATTTTTCCAGACAAGGTAACTGTAGGTAATAAAGCACCCGTTGCTAAGCCTAAATTGAGCTGATCTGCTTCAAATTGTTGTTGATTCGCTTGCCATATCGGATCATTTTGTTTCGCGCGCTCATAAGTTTCAACTAAATCTAGAGCAAAACTTGACGAGGTAAAACTCCATAAACCCGCCACAAGCATTAATTTTATTTTCATTGTTTAAATCAACGATAAAACTTGGCTTTAAGACTAAGAAAAATTCGAATCAAACTCAAGCCATTAAAAGTTTTAGTTTTTTTAAGAGTCTCGCGATTTTGATAATATTAAAATACAAATAAAAATCAAAAACATGCCGATCCAACCCAACCATGAAACATGCTCACCCACTAACACAATCGCAAAAATCGCAGCAACTAAAGGTTCAAATAAAGTTAAGGTAGTCGCTTTGCTCGCATTGACCGTTTTTAATCCGAAGCCAAAAAGTAGATAACCCAAAAACATAGGAATTAACATCATATAGCCAGCTACAAGTAAATTGGTTGAGCTTTCTAATAACCCTCCACCTGTAACCAACAAAGTAGGAAGCAAAATAACCGCCCCGCCGCCCATAATCATGCCCATTGCAGCTTTAGAGGCAACACCCCGATCTATTAATCTTTTTGCAGCCCATGAATAAAGCGAATAAGTTGTAGCTGCGACAAGCCCAAGAAAAATACCGAAGTATTTATTCCATTGATTTGTACTATCTTGAACTGCATGACTTTCACCCATCGACAACATCGTTACGCCAAGTACACCGCAAATAAAACTTAGAAACCAGATGGCAGACAAAGCTTTGCGATCAAAGAATCGCTCTAAAATTGCTGCGATCAGTGGAGCAGAACCAATTGAAACCACAGTACCAATCGTAATGCCGGCATAATGCATTGAGGAATAAAAAGCCAAAGGGTAAATACCCACCGCCGCTACACCCAAAAGCAGTATTAAAAGATTTTCCCTTATAAATTGTCGGTTTTCACGTATCGCTCGGGATGCAACTAAAGCTTGTAAAAGACCTCCTCCACCCATCGCTGCGGCGCCAATAGCAAGTGGGCCAAGTGTCGGTGCAAATGCGGCCGCAGTACCTGTTGTTCCCCACAAAACAGAGGCAACTAAAATCGCAATTGTGCCGCCATAACTACTATTTTTAATATGGCTAATCATGTGGGCATTCTCGATCTAAAATATCTTCTGCCATTTGCTTTGCGAATAGAAGTTGACGACTGTTACCTTCTAAGCCTGCTCTTGCCATAGAGCCTTCTAAAAGAAATGAAAGCTGCGTAGCCACATAGTTAACACGCTGTGAGTCTGGTATTAATTTTTTTAAATGCTCCGCAACAATAGCCTCAACTTCTTCTTTATGTTGTCTTACCGAACTTCGACCTGAACTATTTGCGGGAAACTCTGCGGCAGCATTTAAAAGCCCACATCCTCGAAAGCCCTTCTCATAGGCAAATTCCGCATGGTCTTGATAGGCATCAAATACCGCTAAAATAGCTTCTTTAGCTGTTTTTGTTGTTGCTAAACGGTTTTGGTAAAGGTCTAGCCACTCTTGATGCCGTGCAGCAATATAGGCATCGACCAACTCACCTTTTGAAGCAAAATTATTATAAAGCGACATCTTGGCTACATCAGCTTTAGTCGTAACTGAGTTAATGCCAGTTGCAGTAATGCCATCGTTATAAAACAAAGTTGAAGCGGCATCGAGAATTTTCTGTCTTGCTGTTTTATCATTCATAGCTTTATTCAAGTAGACCGACCTACCTAATAATAAAGATTTCTAACAATGATGCAATCTTTTTCCGAGTTATAATTTGAGCAATATTCACTTTGATAAAAATATAAAGATGAAAAAAGTTCTAATGATGAGTATGTGTAGCGCACTACTTTTAGCTGGATGTAATAAAACATCAGAGCAAGATCAAGTTATATCTAAAGAACAAAAATCAACTGAGCAAAAGGCCACTCAAAAACAAGACAGTAGCTGCTTACAAATTATGGTAGCTATGCACACGATTAATCAAAACAGTAAAATAGAGGACCTAAATCAAGTTAATGAAAAACTCAAAACCTGTGTTCCATCATTAAAAAATGATGAACAACTGAAGCTGATTAATGCTTCAACCGCCATGTATCAGCGTTTTCTAAAACAAGAATATAATGAAAAAACAGCAAAAGCGTTTGAAGCTTTTGGCTATGCCATTTTAGAAAAAGAACCATTAGATGCTAAAAAAACAATGAAAACCAAGAAAAAGTTATTCGATCAGCTTAGTACTCGTGATCAATATCTGATTCAACATGAAGGCCAAGCCTATATTGAACTCCTCTACCAAGGTGAAGGTATGTTTACTTATCGCCGTCAACCGAACTATTTAGTTGATGTTTTTGCTAAAGCCCTACCCGCTGACCAAAAAGAGTTCTTAACGCGTATGGCAAAAGACAATAAAGACATTTTTTATGACGATGGTGCTTTGGCTATTTCATGGAAAGAGCTCACCGAACGTGCATTGTTTTGGGAAAAATTTATTCAAAAATATCCAAAGAGTTATTTTATTAGTGATGCAAAATTATTATTTAATGAGTACCGATATTTTATTTTCTTTGGTCTAGATAATACGCCTGTGTCCGATGAGTTTGCTCCAAACACATGGATTGATAAAGATGCGCTTCAACAAATCCGTTTCTTATCTACACAAAACCAATCTAGTTTAGCAAAACCCGCCCAACAATTTTTGAAGTTTATTGCCACTCCCGTGGATGAGCGTAATACTCAATTTAAGACAGATTTAACTGATGAAAATGGGCAAAAGAAATCAACCTATCAGATTGTGCATGAACAGCTTGAGCAGTTATTAAAATTAGAGTCACCATGGAATACTCAAAGCTACCGTGACTGCCACATGGATGCGGTTTGTATAGATACAAATTGACAATGCCAGCCAACCTAAAACATGTTAGTCTTTAAATCGCTTGACGGAGCGCGAGTAATAGCTCGCTGAGATTGTGTAAATTCCGTGTTATCGCAACACAAGTTTGATCACAAGTACCGTTGAACCTGATCAGGTTAAGACCTGCGTAGGAATCAAGCCATCTGAAAACTTACAGCCCTCAATTTATCTCTTAAAGATAAATCCGCCATCGTTTTTGGTCGTGCTTGATTCGTTGATGTTATTCATAAGGATCATGTGATGAACCAGTTAACGAATCTTTCTTCTGCTGAAATTTCAGCACAACATGAACAAGATGCAAAAGATTTAACCCGCATCTTACCCGCTTCAAAAAAAGTCTATATTGAAGGCTCTCGCCCTGATATTCAGGTTCCAATGCGGGAAATTTCTTTAACCGATACCCCTACTGGTCTTGGCGGTGAACATAACCCTCCTGTTATGGTGTATGACACTTCAGGTGTTTATACCGATCCGAATGTTCAAATCGATTTAAATAAAGGTCTACCTTCAGTTCGCCAAAAATGGATTGAAGAACGTAACGATACCGACGTACTTGCAAGTTTAACTTCAAAGTTTGGTCAAGAACGTTTAAAAGATATTCGTACCGCTGACATTCGTTTTGCTCACATTCAAAACCCGCGCCGTGCTAAAGCTGGTAAAAATGTCACGCAAATGCACTATGCCAAGCAAGGTATTATCACGCCTGAAATGGAATATATTGCGATTCGTGAAAATCAGCGCCAACGCGAAGCTGTAGATATGCGCCAGCACCCAGGTCAAAACTTTGGTGCAAAAAATTTAAAAGAAATTACGCCTGAATTTGTTCGCCAAGAAGTGGCTGAAGGCCGCGCTATTATTCCTGCCAACATTAACCACCCAGAACTTGAGCCAATGATTATTGGCCGTAATTTCTTGGTTAAGATTAATGCCAATATTGGTAACTCAGCGCTTGGCTCTTCAATTGATGAAGAAGTTGCAAAAATGACTTGGGCAACTCGTTGGGGTGCCGACACGATTATGGACTTGTCAACAGGTAAAAACATTCATGAAACACGTGAATGGATTATTCGTAACTCACCAGTTCCAATCGGTACAGTACCAATTTATCAAGCGCTTGAAAAAGTGGATGGTGTTGCAGAAGACCTAACATGGGAAATCTTTAAAGACACGCTGATTGAACAAGCTGAACAAGGCGTTGACTATTTCACGATTCACGCAGGTGTATTGCTTCGCTATGTGCCACTTACAGCAAACCGCTTAACAGGTATTGTGTCTCGTGGTGGTTCGATCATGGCGCAGTGGTGTTTAGCGCATCATGAAGAAAACTTCTTATACACTCATTTCGACGAAATTTGTGAAATCATGAAAGCCTATGACGTGTCATTTAGTTTAGGTGATGGCTTACGTCCGGGTTGTATTCAAGATGCAAATGACGAAGCGCAGTTCAGCGAACTTAAAACACTGGGTGAGCTGACTCACCGCGCATGGGAACATGATGTTCAGGTCATGATTGAAGGTCCGGGCCACGTACCAATGCACATGATTAAAGAGAACATGGACTTGCAGTTAGAAGTGTGTAAAGAAGCACCATTCTATACGCTTGGGCCTTTAACGACTGACATCGCTCCGGGTTACGACCATATCACTTCTGCTATTGGTGCAGCTATGATTGGGTGGTATGGCACAGCAATGCTTTGCTATGTGACACCTAAAGAACATTTAGGTTTGCCAAACAAGAAAGATGTGAAAGACGGAATTATTACCTACAAGATTGCAGCACATGCAGCTGATCTTGCTAAAGGCCATCCGGGTGCACAGGTACGTGATAATGCCTTGTCTAAAGCCCGTTTTGAATTCCGTTGGGACGACCAGTTCAACCTAAGTTTAGACCCAGATACAGCGCGCAGCATGCATGACGAGACTTTACCAAAAGAAGCACATAAATCTGCACACTTTTGCTCAATGTGTGGTCCGAAATTCTGTTCAATGAAAATCACTCAGAATGTCCGCGACTATGCCAACAATCTCACCAATAGCGATTCAGAGGTTGAAGAAGGCCTCAAAGCGATGAAAGAGGTTTATCAAGAGCAAGGACAAAAACTGTATCATAAAGTGTAAATATTCAAAAAAAACACTTGCCTAGCCATGATTCTCGGTTAGGATGAAATAAATAGATTTCGTCCTGATCGAATCATGAGTATTGTCGAGCGTCCAAGTTATACATCTAAAGATGTCGAAGTAACATCACGTGAATCTCTGTTCCGTGGTTTTATTCAAGTTGAAAAAATCAGCCTTCGACATCGTCTATTTAATCAAACTGAATATACTCCTGTATTGCAGCGCGAACTTGTGCATCGGCCTGAAGCGGCTGGAGTACTACTCTACAATGATCAAAAACAACAATTTGCCCTGATTGAACAGTTTCGTGTTGGTGCTTTAGACGACTCTCAATCGCCGTGGCAACTCGAAATTATCGCGGGTGTGTTAGATGGCAATGAGTCACCAGAAAGTTGCATTCGACGCGAAAGCCTTGAAGAATCAGGTTGTGAAGTTCAGGATTTAGAACATCTATTTAGTTTTTATCCATCAGCAGGCGCATGTTCAGAGCTATTTCATCTGTATGTTGCCCAAACCAATTTACCCGCTGAAGGCGGTGTTTTTGGTGTAGATGATGAGGGTGAAAATATTCAGCTGCACTTGTTTAGTTATAGTGAAATTCAAACACTACTCGACAGCGGACGTTTAAGAAATGCCCCTGTTATTATGGCATTACAATGGCTGGCTCAACACAGCAAAACGATAATAAATCCGAAGAGGTAGGACGGTGACTTTTCAAGTCTCAACACTTTCACAAAAAAATCATGTCATCATACAAATTACCGATACACATTTATTGGAGTATCCACAGCTAGAATTTGTGGGGATGAATCCTGAAGAAAGTTTCCATGCCATTATTCAACAGATATTAAAACAACATCCCGAAGCCGATGCGATTATTCATACTGGAGACCTCGCGCAAGCACCAACACCTATTACCTACAAGCGTTACATCAACTTTATGCAAACCTTGGGCCTGCCATTTTTCCAGACTCTCGGCAATCATGACAATGTTGACCACTTTCCATTGCATAACGAAAACCATCAGGAACCTGTGGTTGTCGGTTTAGGCAACTGGCGAGTGATTATGCTCAATAGCGCGGTAAAGGGAAAAGTGGATGGTCATTTGTCTTCGGAACAATTAGAAAACTTAACAAATCTACTTGAGGAATTTGCAGATCATCCAGTTTTACTGGCTTGTCATCACCATCCATTTGCAATGAAATCAAAATGGATTGATCACCATAAGCTTCAAAACTCGAATGTTCTTCTTGATACGTTAAGCCCATTTAAAAATGTAAAAGCGTTAGTTTGCGGACACGTCCATCAAGACTCTCTTAATATTTGGCAAGGCATCGAATTTTTCTCGACACCTTCCACAAGTGTACAGTTTAAGCCGTTTAGTAATGATTTTGCACTCGATCAAAATGCACCGGGTTATCGTTACATTCGTCTGAATAACGATGGTAGTTTTGAAACAAAAGTGTTTCGACTTGAAAATTTTAAAACCCGTATAAATACTGATATTTCAGGCTATTAGCCCTATTTTTTATATGCTTATATAGAATTATGACTAGTACAAACACGTTTTGAAAATATTTACGGGTCGGAATGACTATCATCTTGCAGGAAAAATCTATATGATGACGACCCGATGGAAAAATCCATCGATGGTTTTCTATAAAAACACTTGCATATCACCATATTTTTTGCGTATAGATAATACGTGTATGATGAGGAATGCCCTATTATGGCGAATGACAACCACAACCAAGTTTTGGATGAACATACAGAAGTTGTAGTAGAAGGTGATAAAGCTTCTGCAAAACGTGCACGTAAAGTGAAACCTAAAACTTCTGACGTAGGCACAACTGCAAGTTTATTTGGTATTGCACCTTATCAACCTAAGAAAAATGAAGAGTACATGTCTGAAGGACAGCTCGAGCATTTCCGACAAATTCTGCAAGCATGGAAAGCTGAATTAATGTCTGAAGTTGATCGTACTTTAAATACGATGCAAGACGAATCAACTGCATTGCCAGACGTAAATGACCGTGCTACCCAAGAAGAAGAATTTGCAATTGAATTACGTACACGTGACCGTGAGCGTAAATTAATTCGTAAAATCGAACAATCTATGGAAGCGATTAAAAACGAAGACTACGGTTTCTGTGAAACTTGTGGTATCGAAATCGGTTTACGTCGTTTAGAAGCACGTCCAACTGCAACGTTATGTATTGACTGCAAAACTTTGGCAGAAATTAAAGAGAAGCAAAATAACGGTTAATTGTGACTGTTGAGAATTCTCTAGCCGAGTACAACTCGGCTCTTGCGCAGCAGTTAAATCGCCTGCCAGAAAAGCATAGCTTTTCTCTTGCGCAGCGGCGGAACAATGTTCCGCTTAATCGCTGCTCATACTCAGGCCGGTTTGCGCCCTCGCCAACCGGCCCTTTACATTTCGGATCACTCATTACGGCTGTTGCCAGCTATTGTGATGCCAGAGCTCATCAAGGGCGATGGATAGTTCGTGTTGAGGACACCGACATTCCCCGCATCTACCCCGGTAGTGAAGACCATATACTCGCATCACTCGAAGCTTTTCAGTTCGATCCAGATGCCGAGATCATTTTTCAAAAAGACCGCCTAGACATTTATGAAAGTGTATTAGACCAACTTAAAAAAGAGGGTCTGGTTTATGCTTGTCAGTGTACCCGTAAAATGCTCGGTTCAAATGCAATCTATGCAGGTACCTGCCGTGATCTGAATCTTGATTTTCACGGTCAAGCGATTCGGGTAAAAGTACAAGATCAGCACATCTGTTTCGATGACCGCCTACAAGGACGTCATTGCTCCAATCTGCAATACGACCTTGGAGACTTTGTTCTTAAACGTCGCGACGGCATTATTAACTACCAACTTGCTGTAGTTGTAGATGATTATCTACAAGGTATTACACACGTTGTTCGCGGCGCAGACCTCTTAGATAACACCGAACGTCAAATCTGGTTAGGTCAGCTCCTCGGTTATCCTAAACTCAGCTATATGCACCTTCCACTCGCCATGAATGATCAAGGGCAAAAGCTTTCTAAACAAAATCTTGCTCAAGCACTCGATTTAACTAAAGCTCCTGAATTACTACAACAAGCCATACAAGCACTAGGCCAACCAAGCGTTGATTTAGATCAACCTAGACTGATGCTCAAGCAAGCTGTAGCGCAGTGGAATGTAGATTTAATTCCTCACGGACAAGAGCTTGGCGGAATATATTTATAAATAAAAAAAGCCCGATTCGATATCGGGCTTTTTATAACAACTGAAATGCTTTAGAAGTTTGATTCTTCTCTTTCAGGGTTCACTTCTTGAGTTGATGCATCAATCTTTAAGATCAAACTAATCATGGCTGCACACATCATTAAAGATGTACCACCATAACTAATAAATGGCAGAGTCAAACCTTTAGTTGGCATCAAACCCATATTCATGCCCGCATTTACCAAGATCTGGAGCAAGAAAATAATACTGATACCGTAAGCTAAATAACCTGCGCGAAGATAATGATGTTTCAAAGCACGGTGACCAATTTTGATACAACAAGCCAACATCAAGAAAGACAAGCCAATGACAATCGAAATACCAAAGAAGCCAAACTCTTCACCTAACACGGCCAACATAAAGTCAGTATGCGCTTCAGGTAAATAAGATAGCTTTTGAACACTATGCCCCAAACCTGTTCCAAACCATTCACCACGACCAAATGCCATGAGTGCGTTTGATAACTGATAACCCACACCTAATGGGTCTGCCCATGGGTCAGTAAATGAAATCAAACGTTGAAAACGGTAAGGCTCAAATAAGATCAAAAACACAATACCGGTGACAATCGCACCAAGCATAATCAAGAACTGTGTTGGTGGTGCACCTGCTAAAAAGAACACCCCAACCATCATCATGACAATAACGATCGTAGCACCCAAGTCAGGCTCGGCAATAATCAAACCGACCGTAATTGCCATCACACCACTTAAACGCAGTAAACCTTTCCAGTGCGTACGTACTTCTTTGGCACGACGTACCACGTAGTCTGCTGTAAAGATTGCCATCATAACCTTGGCAACCTCTGTAGGCTGCAAGGTAAAACCACCGATTTTAATCCAACGAGTAGAACCATTGACTTCCGAACCTACCGCCAAAGCAGCAAGTAACAGAACCATGGTTAATAACCACAGCGGAAAAGTATTTTTAAACCATGTATTGAGTGAGATTCGGTAGGTCAAATACGCCACTACCCCAGCAACTGCAATAGAAATTGCATGGCGGATGACATAGTGAAACGGGTTCTCATGCATATATTCTGCATAAGGCATCGAAGCAGATGCTACCATCACCGAACCGATACATAACAATGCAACGACACAGAAAATCAAGACATTACGTGGCGTCACTTCCGTTGGCCATTTCGGCAATATCCGTTCATACCAATGATTGATTTTCTGGATTGTGGTCTGAGCTAAGCCTGCCATACTACATTCCTAATCATATTTTCTTTAAACCAACGAATTGACACAGGCAACAAACTGCTGACCACGGTCATTATAACTTTTAAACATATCAAAACTTGCACACGCTGGTGATAGCAATACCACATCTTCAGCGTGTGTTTCACGTTGACACAGCTCTACAGCTTCTGTAAGCGTTGCTGCATGTAAAATTTTTGTTGCACCTTGAATGGCTTGTTCGATGACCGGAGCATCTTCACCAATTAATACCACAACTTTGGCATACTTTTCGATAGAAGAACGTAAAGGAGCAAAGTCTTGGCCCTTACCCTGTCCACCTAAAATGAGTGCAACCTTACCTTTCTTCACTTCAATCGCAGCACCTAAACCATCAATTGCTGCAAGGGTCGCACCCACATTGGTTCCTTTAGAGTCATTGTAATAACGTACATCATGCACGGTCTTTACATACTCACAGCGATGCTCTAAACCTTTAAAGTGTTTTAAAGTTTCAAGCATAGAGTCCATAGGTAAACCAATTGCTTCACCTAATGCTAAACACGCTAAAGCATTGGCTACGTTATGCATACCTTGAATATATAAGTCTGAGCTTTTAATTAAACGCTGCAAGCCACGAGCAAGCCAAAGTGTACCGTCAGCATCTCTTAAAACGCCGTACTGATTTAAGTCAGGTGCATTTAGACCAAAGCTTTGCATTGGAGTTGTATCAGGTACTAGAGGACGGCTCAAAGCATCATCACGGTTAAATACAACTTTCTTAGCACCTTGGAAAATACGGTGTTTTGCTTGGTGATAACCTAACATGTTGCCATGACGATCCAAGTGATCTTCACTCATGTTCAATACCACAGCCACCTCAGCATTTAAGTGAGATGTGGTTTCTAACTGGAAACTTGATAACTCAAGTACCAATAACTCTGGTTGATCTTTTAATAAATCTAGAGCTGGGCGACCAAGATTGCCACCAACGGCAACTTTCTTACCTGCATCTTTAGCCATTAAGCCCATTAAAGTAGTAACCGTACTCTTCGCATTAGAGCCTGTAATCGCAACAATCGGCACATCAGTTGCACGGCGAAGTAGCTGAATATCACCCACCACAGAAATCCCTTGAGCAATGGCAGCCTGAATTTCTGGTAATTGTGGGGCAAGGCCCGGGCTTAAAATAATTTCTTCTGCTTGTAGTAATAATTCTTGGTCGAGTTGACCAAAACTGGTCTTCACATCTGCAGGAATTTGATCATGTCCAGGAGGTGTGGGGCGGGAATCCGTTACTGCAACTTGGTAGCCTTGTTCATGCAGGAAATTTACAGCAGAAACACCTGATATACCCAAGCCTGCTACAACTTTTAACCCACCACGTTGTATTAACATTTTTGCCCCACAATTTATCAATCGACAGAATGGCAAAAATGTTAGCACTTTGCTGTTTTGAATACTTTTTCAGTTTGACTTTTATTCTACTTTTTTTGTGTCAGTGCGTAAAAAAGCCATCATTCGATGGCTTTTTATACAGAAAAATTAACGCCACTTCACCGTTTGTACCGGAGCGGACTTTTGTGCAGGAGTATCATCAGCAGAACAACCACAATTACCGCCACAACCAGCAGCCTGTTTAGGCTTCAGCCATGTCGCCAAACGCTGCCAGCCCAACCGTTGACACTGGGTTGATAGGGCAAGAAATACTGAAGCGGATGTTTGAGGAAATACCTTTTTAAAGACAACAATGGCACTCCACAACACCAATACAGCAACAATAAGGTAATCAAACATAAGCGCCTCCTATTAACCCCAAATGCGTGATGCAATTTGGTAAGTTAAAAATGACATGAGATAAGCCAAACCAAATAGATAAGCTGTCATGACTGCCACATGTTTCCATGAACCTGTTTCACGGCGTACCGTTGCCAAAGTTGCTAAACAATGTGGTGCATAAACAAACCAGACCAATAAAGACAAGCCTGTAGCCAGTGACCAGCCTGTGCCATTTGCACTAATCAAATGGGCAAGCCCTTGTGCAACAGCATTATCATCAGCACCAGACAACGCATATACCGTACCTAATGCTGCGACCACAACTTCACGAGCAGCCATCGCAGGAATTAAAGCCACCACGATTTGCCAGTTAAAGCCAAGCGGTGCAAATAAAGGCTGAATCAAGTGTCCCGCCATACCCGCAAAGCTATAATCAATTGCCGGTAGCGTTGCACCTTCTGGTGCTTGAGGGAAAGTACACAAGAACCAAAGAATAATGGTTAATGCAACAATAATCCCACCAACACGACGTAAGAAAATCTTTGCGCGTTCCATCAACCCAATAGCAATACTTTTTGGGTCAGGAAAACGATAACTTGGTAACTCCATTAACAAGGCATGTTGTGATTTGTCTTTACGCAAGAACTTCATCACAAAGGCAACACAAAGCGCACTTAAGATACCCGCCATGTATAAACCAAACAGCACCAAACCTTGTAAGTTGAAAATCCCTAGAACAGTTTGACTTGGAATAAATGCACCGATTAACAAGGCATAGACAGGCAAACGTGCCGAACATGTCATGAGAGGTGCAACCATGATCGTGGTAAAACGGTCACGTGAATCACTAATACTTCGGGTTGCCATAATGCCGGGAATCGCACAGGCAAAACTCGACAATAATGGAATAAAAGAACGGCCACTCAAGCCAGCTTTAAACATTAATTTATCGAGCAAGAACGCAGCACGCGGTAAATAACCTGATTCTTCGAGCACCAAAATAAAGAAGAAAAGAATCAAAATTTGTGGCAAGAATGCCAACACTGTACCCGCTCCCGCCAGAACACCATCTACCACTAAACTACGTAGCACAGGCTGATGAATAGCTCCATTTAACCATTCACCTAACCATGGAATTACGCCATCTTCAATTGCAGCTTTAAAAGGTTCCGCCCAAGCGAATACCGCCTGAAAGACAATAAACATCATCACTGCCAAGCTGAGTAAACCCAACACAGGATGTAAGAAAATTCGATCTAGAAAATCAGTACGCTTATCATCATGATCAACAAAATTGACCACATCTTTAAAAATCATTTCGATTTTCTGATGATGTCCACCACTTAAACCACTCAGTTCAGTATGCGGTACGGTATATTTCTCTTGGTCAAGTGCATGCAATAAGTTTTCAATGCCTGAGTTACGTACGGCAACTGTTTCAACAACAGGGACACCTAAACGCTCAGAGAGTTTCTGTGTATTAATCTGGATACCACGACGACGCGCTTCATCCATCATGTTCAACACAACCAGAATTGGGCGACCTAATTCAATAATTTCAAGCACCAAACCCAAGTGCAGTTTTAAGTTGGTCGCATCGACAATACATAAAAAAGCATCTTGCTGCCCTTCTTCGGCAATTTTGCCTTGACAGACATCACGGGTAATTTCTTCATCTGGACTGGTTGCCTGCAAACTATAGGTACCTGGTAAATCCAGTACACGAACTGCACGACCTGAAGGTAACTGAAAGTTACCGACTTTACGCTCTACAGTTACGCCCGCATAGTTAGCAACTTTTTGTCTTGTTCCAGTTAAATGGTTAAACAGAGAAGTTTTACCGCAGTTTGGGTTTCCCACAAGGGCAATACGTAGCGCATCACTCATGCGGGTACTCCTTCTAACTGAATCTCGATTTTTTCCGCTTCCGCCTTACGTAAAGCGAAACGAGTAAAGCCAATTTGGATTAAGATCGGATCACCACCAAAAATACCCTTGGTAATCACTTCCACTCGAGTACCTGGTACAAAGCCCAAGCTTTCCAAACGAATTGCGACCAAATCTTGCTGCTCGGACGTTTGTGTCATCCGATCTACTTTGGTGATGGTAGCCGCTTGCTTCACTTTCAACGCTGATAAACGCACCGCATCCGATCCTAAACCTTTTCTTCTAGTATACATATAAATGAGAATAATTACCAAATAAGGTTAGATTTCAATTCTCACCTACTTTAATCGACAAATCTTAAAGTTTCTTTTAAAGTACAGTGGTTTAGAGGATATTGTTTATGATAAATAAAAAACCGCGTATTCCAAGCCCTGTTCAAATTCCTGGACATTTGAGCTTTTTACAAGGTTTTCGTGACTATTTGGTTGCTCAAACAGTAAGTCCACATACTCGTAATGCTTATTTATCTGACCTGATTCAATGTGCTGAACTTCATAAAAAAAATAGCTTGCCGAAATGGTCGAGTGATGACATTTCTGATGTCTTAATTGAACTTACCAAAATAGGAAAAAGTCCACGCTCAATCGCACGCTGCTTATCTGCCCTACGCCAGTTTTACAAATTTTTACGTGAACAAAAATTACGAAGTGATAACCCAGTAGCGACACATCACTCACCCAAAATTGGCCGAGCTTTACCCAAAGATTTATCAGAAGAAGACGTCGAAGCACTTATTCAAGCACCTGACATTACAACAGCTTTGGGGTTACGTGACCGAGCGATGTTTGAAGTACTTTATGCATGTGGTTTACGCGTTTCTGAGCTAATCAACCTACGTTTGGAGCTGATCAATTTAAAACAAGGTTATTTACGTATTACCGGTAAAGGCAATAAAGAACGTTTGGTGCCTTTAGGACAATATGCCTGTGACTGGGTAGAGCGCTACTTGCAGGATGCTCGGCCTCAACTCTATAAAAGCTCTACTGACTATCTCTTTTTAACCCAACATGGCGGAATTATGAGTCGTCAGAACTTTTGGTATGCGATTAAACGTTATGCCTTACAAGCCAATATTCAGGCTGAGCTGTCGCCTCATACCTTACGTCATGCCTTTGCAACACATCTACTTAATCATGGCGCCGATTTACGCGTAGTACAAATGTTACTGGGTCATAGTGACTTATCTACTACCCAAATCTATACCCATGTAGCACAAGTCAGAATGCAACAATTACATGAAAAACATCACCCTAGAGGTTAAAATTTTTTAAACGAATTATTTGAAATTCAGCGAACAATCGTTTGATTTCGTTCACAAAGGTTAAGAAAGTTTTAACAATACATACTAGATTTTTTGTTATGCTTAGCAGCTTCTGACTATAAATACTGATGAAATAAGGGTTATCTATGTCCTTTACCCGATCTCAAATTTTTCTTGCCTGTGCTTTGGCTTCTAGCTTGTTGTTCAGTGCTTGTTCTAAAGAAAACAAACCACAAAAAGAAGATGCGCTCACAGCGACCGCACCTGCTACTGGGGAAGCTTCAACTATTATTGAACGTAATGCTAAACAGCGTTTAATTGAAACTTTGCAAAAACAATTTAAGAATGCAAATATCAACGCCAAAATTTTAGACATTAAGCCTACTGAAGTTCCTAATTTATATTGGGTAAATCTCGAAGGCATGACGTCGATTTATACAACTAGTGATGGTAAATACCTTATTCAAGGTGATGTCATCCGTTTAGGCGGTAAAGAGCTACATAATATTGGCGATAACCTGCAAGCTTCAGAAAATAAAAAGCACCTTGCTGCTTTAAAAAATGAAGATTTGATTGTTTACCCAGCCAAGGGTGGTAAGGCTAAACATGTAATTTATGTATTTACCGATGCAAGCTGTCCTTATTGCCATAAACTACATGAGCACATACCTGAAATTAATGAAAAGGGTATTGAGGTTCGTTACATTGCTTGGCCACGTGGTGAGCAATTCATGCCAACCATGGAAGCCGTTTGGTGTAGTGCAGACCGTAAAGCTGCATTTAACCAAGCTGTACAAGGCGTTAGTATTCCACCTGCGCAATGTAAAAACCCTGTTCGCGAACAATATCAACTTGGTTTAAACATGGGCGTAAATGGTACTCCTGCAATCTATAATGTTGATGGCGAGTACTTGGGTGGCTACTTAACACCAGATGAATTGGTTAAAAAACTGGATAAATAACATCCATCAAGCTGATGAAGGATTAATTAGCTATCTCTTCAACAAAGCGCTGCTCTTATTGCAGCGCTTTGTTTTTCCAATAATTAATACTTTTTCTATCAGTGTTTAAAGACTGATCTACTCTGCTTTTCCGAACATCGCACTCTAATTGATTGAACAGGCACGAAAAGCGCTAGAGTCTGGCGTTTTTTTTAGCTATGATCTAGCTTCAACTAAATGATTAAATGATGATATGGAGTGTGACGTGAAACCAGTTCGCCTGGCAATACTCGGTTTAGGAACCGTAGGTGGAGGAGCCCTTAAACTACTACAAGAAAATGCCGCTGAAATTAAACGTCGCACCGGTCGAGAAATTCAAATTACCCACGTTGGAACACGCCGCCCTCGTCCAGATCTTGAATTAGAAGGGATTAAACAAAGCGCAGACTTACTTGATATCGTTCGTCAACCAGACGTTGATGTGGTTGTAGAAGTGATGGGTGGTATTCACCCTGCTTACGAAGTCATCATGGAAGCGATCAAACACGGTAAGCAAGTTGTTACTGCAAACAAAGCCTTACTCGCTGAACATGGCAATGAACTATTTAAAGCAGCTGAAGACAATGCTGTGCAAATTGCTTATGAAGCAGCAGTAGCTGGCGGTATTCCAATTATTAAAGTGATCCGTGAAGGCCTTGCTGCAAACCATATCGAGTGGCTTGCAGGCATTATCAATGGTACAGGTAACTTTATTCTCACTGAAATGCGTGAGAAAGGTCGTGCATTTGATGATGTATTAAAAGAAGCTCAAGAACTCGGTTATGCAGAAGCAGACCCAACTTTTGACGTTGAAGGTATTGATGCTGCACACAAGCTTACAATTTTAGCGTCTTGTGCTTTTGGTATTCCTCTTCAATTCGATAAGGTTTATACCGAAGGTATCAGCAAAATCACTGCACAAGATGTGAAGTATGCCGAAGAGCTTGGTTTCCGCATTAAACATTTAGGTATTGCCCGTCGTGCTGAACATGGCATTGAATTACGTGTTCATCCAACACTTATTCCAGATGAGCAACTTATTGCTAACGTAAACGGTGTTAAAAATGCTGTTTTAGTTCAGGCAAATGCAGTTGGTCCAACGCTGTACTACGGCGCTGGTGCTGGTGCAGGCCCAACAGCTTCTGCGGTTGTTGCCGATGTGATTGATATTGTTCGTGACATCTCTTATACAGAAGATGGCGCAGGTACAATTCCTCAACTTGCTTTTGAAGCATTAACGAATATGCCAATTTTAAGCCGTGAAGAAATGACCACAGGTTATTACATCCGCTTAAATGCTGAAGATCAGACTGGTGTACTTGCAGATGTAACGACCATCTTAAGCCGTGCTGGAATCAGTATTGATGCCATCATGCAACAATCACGCTTAAAAGACCTCATTCCAATCGTAATTTTGACCGATCCAATCGTTGAATCAAAAATGGATGATGCTCTTGCGCAAATCCAAGCATTACCTGCTATTCGTGGCGAAATCGTAAGAATTCGTTTAGAATCGCTCGATAGTTAATCAGGTTGAGGGAAAGATTCCCTCTCCCGCTTCACCTCTAATTGGAACACCATCATGTCTAATGCCAATCGTTATACTGGTCTTGTAGATCGTTATCGTGACCGTTTGCCAGTTTCGGCAACTACTCGTGCTATCTCTTTGGGTGAGGGCAACACCCCACTCATTAAACTTGAGAATATTCCACGTATTATTGGCAAAGATGTTGAAATTTATGTGAAATATGAGGGCTTAAACCCGACTGGTTCATTTAAAGACCGTGGTATGACCATGGCTGTAACCAAAGCGGTTGAAGAAGGCTCTAAAGCGATTATCTGTGCATCTACTGGTAACACGTCTGCTGCTGCTGCTGCATACGCTGCTCGCGCTGGTATCAAAGCATTTGTTTTGATTCCAGAAGGCAAAATTGCGATGGGTAAGATGGCTCAAGCCATGATGTATGGTGCGATCACTATGCAAATCCGTGGTAACTTCGATGATGGTATGCGTCTAGTAAAAGAAGTGGCTGATCAAGCACCTGTAACGATTGTAAACTCAATCAACCCTTACCGTTTGCAAGGTCAAAAAACCATTGCTTATGAAATCGTTGAAGCTTTGGGCCGCGCACCTGATTATCACTGCTTGCCAGTAGGTAACGCAGGTAACATCACCGCTCACTGGATGGGTTATACAGAAGCTGTAGCAAACCAACCTGCTGATCAGTTCGAACAAGTTGTTTACGATGCTGCGACCGATCAATTCACTGGTCCTAAACCAGAAGGCTTACCAACAATGGTAGGTTACCAAGCTTCTGGCGCAGCTCCATTCTTACGTGGTGCTCCAGTTGAAAGCCCTGAAACAGTTGCAACTGCAATCCGTATTGGTAACCCACAAAGCTGGAACCATGCAAAAGCTGTAGTACGTGACTCTAAAGGCTGGTTTGATGAACTTCAAGACAGCGAAATTTTAGAAGCTCAACGCTTACTTTCTATGTATGAAGGTGTATTTGTTGAGCCAGCGTCTGCTGCTTCTATAGGCGGCGCGATCCGTGACATTAAAGCCGGTAAGATTGCTGAAGGTTCTGTCATCGTATGTACAGTAACTGGTAATGGCTTGAAAGATCCTGATACTGCAATTAAACAATGTGCTGATGCAGTGATGTTGTCAATTGATGCAACAATGGACCAAGTTAAAGATTCGATTTTATCTAATATGTAAGATCTGAGTTTTTATAAAAAACGGCTGTTTAATACAGCCGTTTTTTTATGCTTTTTTAAATGCCATAAAAAACGCTTCTTAGTAGAAGCGTTTTTAAGATATTGAACTTAAATACGTTTTGGCAAATTACTCAACCAACCTAATAAGTTAGTTGCATCGTTATTACGTGCCTGTGTACTTGGCTCACCAAGCAATACAATCACTGCTGGACGTGAGTTTACAGTCGTGTGCATCACAACACAGCGGCCTGCTTCATTAATATAACCAGTCTTAGATAAGTTGATATTCCAACCACCATTACGGACTAAGGCATTGGTGTTGTTAGATTTCAACACGCGATAACCCAAGTTAAAATCATAAGTCGGTGTTGTCGAGAATTGACGGATCAAACCATACTGAGATGCTGTACTCGCCAAAATCCCCAAGTCACGCGCAGAAGAGACATTGCGTGGGTCTAAACCAGTTGATTCATAATAATGAGTTGCACTCATACCCAAAGAACGTGCTTTCGCATTCATCGCTGCTACGAATGCAGGACGACCGCCCGGATAAGTACGCGCTAAAGCTGCTGCTGCCGGGTTTTCAGACTTCATTAAAGCAAACAGAAGAACTTCTGCACGGTTCATCTTGTCGCCAACACGTAAGGTTGAGCTTGAGTTTTTACCATTTGCACCAGCAAAATCGATTTGCTCAAGTGTAATTTCTTCTGACATGTTTAAACGCGCATCTGCCGTTACAACTGCTGTCATTAATTTGGTAATAGACGCAATCGGTACCGATGCGTTGGTATTTTTACTATAAAGAACCTCACCTGTTTGTGCATCCATCACAAGTGCAGCACGTGCGCTGACACTCGGCTGGGCGTTATAACCCCCAGTATCACGGATTGGAGCAACTCTAGGTGTAGAGCTAATAACTTTTGGCGCATTACCGCCACGCAAAGTTGTAGTTACGGAAGTTGAACCTTGCGGCGTTGGCTCATCATCTTCATCATTTAAAAGTTGACTAGCATCCGCTGCTGACCAATTTAAACTTGCAGTACCAGTACTCCCTGAGGACGGGTTATTGACGAGTTCTGCAAAGCTTGTTGAACTCAAACTAAGCAAAATAGACATGCTTAGCACATGCATTAAAGACTTTTTAGAATTTTTCACGGCACAATACTCGACTCAGGGTGACACACATTTGCGCTTACTATCATTATGCCTTACATTTGGGATATAAGGTATAAAGCTTTACCGACACAATTGTGCACAACTATTCGCTCACTATAGAAGAATAGGATTGCTAATTTTGTCATTCCATTGCAAGCTTATTTTGCTTTATGTAACAAAAAACTTGTTTTTTGAAAGAAAGGAGGTCTTCTTGATTACAGTTTTAGTTGTCGATGACCATGAACTGGTACGTACGGGTATTTGCCGTATGTTAGAAGATCATGCAGATGTTGAGGTAATTGGACAAGCCGAATCTGGGGAAGAAGCAATTGCTATCGTTCGCCAGCAACATCCGCAAGTCGTACTACTTGATGTCAACATGCCGGGCATCGGTGGTGTAGAAACAACTCGTCGTTTATTACAAACAGCCCCAGAGACCAAAGTCATTGCTGTAAGTGGCCTTGCTGAAGAACCCTACCCATCTTTATTGCTAAAAGCCGGTGCAAAAGGCTATATCACCAAGGGTGCGCCAATTGCCGAGATGGTACGTGCAATTAATAAAGTCATGCAGGGCGGTAAATATTTTAGCGCTGATATTGCCGAGCAGCTAGCAAGCTCTTATTTATCCGACACTCAACAATCCCCTTTTGATTCATTATCGGAGCGAGAAATGCAAGTTGCGATGATGGTCGTCAACTGTATTAGCGCACAAGAAATTGCCGATAAACTTTTTGTGAGTGTGAAAACTGTAAATACTTACCGTTATCGTATTTTTGAAAAGTTAGGAATTGATAGTGATGTAAAACTCACACATCTTGCGATTCGTTACGGTCTGATCAAACCATAAGCAGACTTACATGCACTCTCCTTTAAATTCATCCCTGTCCCATACGATTTTTCGTTTGGGCACTTGGTATGGTTTATACCGTCTTATTATTGCGGTTAGCCTGACTATTATTTTGGTTTCAACCAATGCGCAAACCGACAATAGCTTGCAGCACCCTGCTTTATATTTCTACACACTACTCGGCTATTCGCTCTTAAGCCTTGTCCAGTTGTTATGCTTTAAATTGGTTGCGACTCAGGCAACACGCCAGCTTGCTTTATTTTTTATTGTCGATGTTATTTGTTTGAGTTTGCTGACTTTTTCTGTTGGTGAACCAAATTTACAGCTTAGTCTACTTTATGTAATTGCAATCTTTACCTCGGCAATTTTGCTCAGCGCAAGAATGTCTTTAATCATTACCTTACTTGCGATCATTGCAGTTATTTACCAACGCTTCGTGGGTAGTTTGTTCGACTACAATAATCTAAACACGATCGGTAATAGCGCCCTACTGGCCTTCTTATTTTTTGTGGTGCATGGTATTGGGCAAATTGCCGTGCAGCGTTTTAAATTACTTGAAGCACTCACCTTTCACCAATCAATAGAACTTTATCAATTACAAAATATTAACCGTTATATTTTAGAACAAATTGAAGAAGGCTATTTAGTTTTAGATGAAAACTACGACATCGTTGTCAGCAACCCAGCCGCTTGCTCACTGCTTGGCATTCCTCCCCAATTTGCCAATGAAAAATATTCTTTGGCTAAATGGCATGCCGATTTATTTGAAATATTGAAGTTTGGTGACTTACAAGAAGGTGACCGATTTATTTTTGAGTCTCGGTTATCCGCCTATTCTATTAATATTAAAGTGCAACATCTTTTAGTCCCACAACAAGCGCTAACACTGCTTATTTTACAAGATGCCCAGCAAATTAATCAGCAAGCACAGCAGCTCAAACTTGCGGCTTTAGGTCAACTCTCAGCAAGTATTGCACATGAAATTCGCAATCCCCTTGCTGCAATTGTTCAAGCAAATGAACTACTTAAAGATAGCGAACCAGAACAACAAAATACTTTACGCCATATGATTGGCAAGCAAACCAAACGCATTGATAGTATTGTTCAAGACACCTTAGGACTTGCTCGTAGTGAAAGAACACACCCCATTCAGATTGACTTAAACCACTTTATAAATACATTACTCGATGAAGATTTATCTGACGTTAAGCATTCTATTCAGCTCAAAATTTCTGATCGTTCTTTAAAATTTTTATTTGACGAAAAACAATTAAGACAAGTCATGATCAATCTGGTGCGAAATGCTCTACGGCACAATGCACCCGACTCACCGAATGTCATGATCAACATTCATTCACAAACAAATAAAATTTATATTGATGTGATCGATTACGGTGAAGGCGTTTCAAAACGTGATATATCTCAACTATTTAAACCATTTTTTAGTACCGAAATTAATGGAACTGGTTTAGGATTATACTTGTCTCATAGTTTTTGTGAGGCAAACCATGCAAAGCTCACCTATGTAGAGCAAAAACAAGGGGCATGCTTCAGAATAGAATGCCCAATAATATATTGATTTTTTTATTAGGTTTTTGGGGAAATGGCAGAACAGCAACCACTCGTTTTGCTTGTAGACGATGAAGAAGATTTGTGCCTTTTAATGCAAATGACACTTGCACGAATGGGGATTAAAACACATCTTGCTTATCGGGTTGAACAGGCCAAACAACTCTTCACACAGTTTCATTACGATGCATGTTTAACCGATTTAAACCTACCCGATGGAAGTGGGTTAGATCTAGTCAAACATGTCTCTCAAAATTACACCAACACACCTATTGCGGTTTTAACTGCCTACGGCAATATGGATATTGCAATTGCAGCATTAAAAGCAGGTGCTTTTGATTTTGTAAGCAAACCCATCAACCAAGTACATCTAGATCAGTTATTACAGAAAGCCTTGAATCGGCAAAAAGCAGAGCATGATTTTGCCGAGAGTGCTTTAGAAAACAAATTATTAATCGGTCGTTCTCTGCCTATTCAACAATTACGCGTCGCAATTAAAAAAATTGCTCGCTCTCAAGCACCGGTATTTGTTACGGGTGAGTCTGGAACAGGTAAAGAAGTAGTTGCTAACCTAGTTCATCGGCTGAGTAACCGTAGTGAAGGTCCTTTTATTGCGATTAACTGCGGTGCTATTCCAACCGAACTCATGGAAAGTGAGCTGTTTGGGCATAAAAAAGGTAGCTTTACTGGAGCCACGCAAGACAAACAAGGCCTAATTTTATCGGCTCATGGCGGTAGTTTATTTTTAGATGAAATTGCCGAATTACCATTAAGTATGCAGGTTAAACTACTCCGTGCGGTACAAGAAAAAAAGATCCGTCCTGTCGGTTCCGATCAGGAAATTGATGTTGATTTTCGGGTAATTAGTGCGAGTCATCAAGACTTAGATTTATTGGTTAGACAAGGCAAATTCCGTCAGGATTTATTCTTCCGTATCCACGTTATGGACCTGATGTTACCGCCTCTACGTGAACGTGGTGAAGATGTCTTGTTACTTGCAAATCACTTTATTCAGAAAATTTGTATGGAGTGGGAAACCCCACCTAAGCAATTAACCGAAGCAGCTGAAACTTACTTGTTACAGCAGCACTTTCCGGGCAATGTTCGCGAATTAAGGAATATGATTGAGCGAGCAATTACCTTAAGCGACGATGCCAACATTGATATACCACATTTGCATCCTGCACCTTTAAGAGCAAATATTCCTCATCCAATAACATCGGCATCTCAAAGCTTACAAAGTCCAGTGGCTACTCCACAGACTGTAAAGAAATTGCCTACTGAGGGCTTGGAGCGTTATTTAGAAAGTATTGAAAAAGATATCTTGCTCAATGCACTCAATATGACCCATTGGAATCGAACCTTAGCAGCTAAAAAACTAGGAATGACTTTCCGTTCTTTACGCTATCGCTTGAAGAAATTTGGATTAGATACTGAAACTGAACAGGAAGTATAAAGCTTACTTCCTTTTTAGAAGTAGATCGGCAACACGATCTAAATACACTTCTTCTTTCATTTCTGGAGGTAAGGGATAAGTCTGGTTAGGCTGAATACCTTGCCCTTCAATCATATTGCCGTTTGGTGTGTAGTAATGTGAGACCGTCATTTGTAAGGCTGCCCCACTTGGTAAAGGGAAAAGCTTTTGTACAACGCCCTTTCCATAACTTTTCTCACCAATGACCCAAGCACGTTGATGCTCTTTCATTGCAGCAGTAAAAACTTCTGCAGCCGATGCAGATCGGTGATTAATTAAAATACCGACTTTTATATTTTGAAAATCATTCCCCGGTAAAGCCTGAAATTGCTGATTGCCTTCCGAACGACTTTTTGTAGAAACAATAATGCCATGATTTAAAAATAAATCGGCTGACTCAACAGCAGCAGATAACAGCCCACCTGGGTTATTTCGTAAATCAATTAATACGGCTTTTAAACGCGAAGAACTATTTTCTTCAATTAAACGTTTAATCTCATTGGCAGTATCTTGCTGGAACACTCTAATTTTTAAAACCAATACCTGATTATGTAACATGACAGGTTCAATATCGGTTTCAATCTTTTTATTACGAACCAAACTGATTGGGGTATTTGCCTCTTCTGTCTGTACTTGAAGTGTTGACCCTATCGATCCATAAAGCAAACCAAATACTTGATCTTGCGTCAGATTCTTAAGCTCTTGGTTGTCGATCTTTAAAATAGTTTGGCCATTTCTTAAGCCTAATTTATATGAGTCTGAACCCGCCTTCAGGTCACGAATCATCCATTTATGAATATGTGCTTCTGGACTTAACGCGAAATCAACCGAAGCAAGGTCGCCTTCGGTATATTGAATGAGTTGACGATATTCTTCAGCTGACAAATAACGGGAGTAACGGTCTAGACCACTAACAAGGCCTTTAATTGCTTGTAAAAATAAAGCGTCGTCCGACTTTTCATCGACATAGTTATCGCGAACAATTCCGTAAATTTGTACAAACTGCTGAATCGATTCAATAGGGACTTCTGCATAACTTTCTTCAGATTCTTGTGAATCAGCATGCTGAGGCGATAATTTTTCTTTTACAACAGGAGCAGCAAGAGCGAGGTGGCTGCAACACATCAATACACTACCAAAAAAAGCTTTATATATATTGTGTTGCAGCATTTAGTCACCTATCGCTTATGCAGATAATGTAATCAGATTACGACCTTGCATTTCCGCAGGTACAGGAATCTGCATTAGATTAAGGATGGTCGGTGCAACATCTGCAAGTACACCACCTTCTGCAATAGTCGCTTGTGTTGGACCAACATAAATAAACGGTACAAGCTCTGTTGTATGTTGAGTATGAACCTGACCACTTTCATAGTCCTGCATTTGCTCGACATTACCATGGTCAGCAGTAATAAGCATGTGGCCTTTTTTCGCCATCACAGCTTCGTATACACGACCTAAACATGTATCAACTGCTTCAACGGCTTTAACCGCAGCATCAAATACGCCTGTATGACCTACCATATCACCATTGGCAAAGTTCACAACAAGTAAATCGTACTCACCTGAGTTAATTGCCTTAACGAGTTCATCAGTTACTTCATAAGCACTCATTTCAGGCTTCAAGTCATATGTTGCAACGTTTGGTGATGGAATTAGAATACGCTTCTCACCTGGGTATTCATCTTCACGACCACCACTAAAGAAGAATGTCACATGAGCATATTTTTCTGTTTCAGCAATACGTAATTGCGTTTTACCAAGAGAAGATAAATATTCACCAAGTGAGTTTTTCAACTCTTCAGGCATATATGCCACAGGTGCATCAATACTTGCCTGATAACGCGTCAACATGACAAATTTAGAAAGGTTCGGTACAACTTTACGCTCAAAACCAGCGAAGTCTTTTTCGACAAATGCACGAGTAATTTCACGAGCACGGTCAGCACGGAAGTTCATGAAAACAACGCTATCGCCGTCTTGAACTTTGGCCACATCACCAATACGAGTTGCTTTTACAAACTCATCATTTTCATTAGCTGCATAGGCAAGCTCTAAACCTTCAACTGCAGTATTTGCGGTACGAACAGCTTCACCTTCAGTCAATAAACGGTAAGCCTGTTCAACGCGGTCCCAACGATTATCGCGATCCATTGCAAAATAGCGACCAATCATGGTTGCAATACGTCCTTTGCCTTCATATTGAGCAAACAAAGCGTCTAATTTTTCTAATGAAGGTTGAGCACTACGTGGAGGAGTATCACGACCATCAAGGAATGCATGAAGGTAAACTTTTGCACCACGTTTTAATGCAAGCTCACACATTGCCACAATATGGTCTTCGTGTGAATGAACACCACCTTCAGAAAGTAAGCCCATAATATGAACTGCACCGCCTGCCGCTTTTGCTTTTTCAACAGCGTCAATCAACACTTCATGTTTGAAAAAGTCGCCAGTACGAATGTCTTTAGTAATACGGGTAAAATCTTGGTACAACACACGGCCAGCGCCAAGGTTCATATGGCCAACTTCGGAGTTACCCATTTGTCCATCAGGTAGACCTACATCTTCGCCAGAACCAGAAATCAGACTATTTGGATGCTTTGCTTTCATTGCAGTTAAATTCGGGGTTTTTGCTGCAAGAAAAGCATTATCTTCAATCGCTTCACGGTGTCCAACACCGTCCATAATTACCAGAACGTGAGGGATCTTGCCAGCAGTTGCATCCGTCATAATCAATTTCTCTTTTGTCTACAATTTCATCGCAATATCTTACCGAATTTTCGGTGAAGACTCTATTTTTTCCTATGGCTTTCACCAATGCAGATCATTGAGAAAGCCATTCATATTCTTTCGAATTAGCGGGCACGGTAAAGTAAGTAACTTCCGGCACCAAACATTAAAATAATAGGTACAAGTACAAACCAAGCTGGAGAAGGTGCATATACCAAACTTGCGTAACCCAAGAAATCTTGCAAGTAATAGAAGCCTAAACCAATAAAGAGTGCAATCACCAAACGGAAACCCATTGACTGTTGACGTAGTGGACCAAAAATAAAAGAACACGCCACTAATACAAGCGTAATCAATGAAAATGGAGAGGCAACTTTTTGCCAGAAAGCCAATTGGTAAGTTTTAGGAACTTGGCTATATTCCTCCATATAGCGCATAAAACTAATGAGCTGACTTGGAGATAAGTCTTCAGGGTCTAAAGTCACCATGTGTACATATTTAGGTTGTAAAGCCAACCCTAAAGACTGCTGATCATGGTTATTTTGTATTGAATTACCATCTGTAAGAATGTCGGTCTGGCTGGCTTTTTGCAAAGACCATTGACCATCTTTGATAAACTTTCCTTGCTCTGCATTAATTACTGACTGCAAGTGATATTCTTTGTCAAAGTCGACCACCTGAATATCTCTTAAATTTCCTTGCGAGTTTGCATAATCAATATAAATAAAGCGTTGCCCTTCTCGTGACCAATAACCTTTCACTTCGCCTAAAGCCGCTACTGAACGATGGCTTTTGATACTTTGTGCTTTCTCATTGGTATAGGGAACAACCCACTCGCTTAACGCAAAAGATAAAACAATGAGTAGCAAAGCTGAACGCATTACCCAGCCCACAATACGCCATAAACTAATCCCAACTGAGCGCATCACGATGAGTTCACTGTTGGATGCTAAAGCGCCCAATCCAATCACAGCACCAATTAAGGCCGAGATAGGCAAAATTTCGTATAGATAACGAGGAGCGCCCCATAATACATAGATAAAAGCTTGCCATGCATTATAGTCAGGCTTTAACTCACCCAACTCACCCAAATAGGTAAACAAGACTTGCAAAACAGATAAGACAATGGTGGTACCAAACATTGCAAGCGCAGTGGTTTTCGTCACATATTTGGCGACTATTCGACGTGCTAACATTATAATTTCACTCGCTTGATCTGTTTCTTGATTTTCGGCCCTAATTTCTGTTTACGTGAAAATAAGGCAGCTGCAATTGCATAAACCAATAAAGCCGCTGGATAAGCCCAAATATCCAACTCACCTTTACTAATACGAGTCTTAATCGCAATCATAAGCACAATCAGGCTCGCGAAAATAAAAATAGATGGAATAAGACGATAATAACGACCTTGTCGAGGACTCACCTCAGACAATGCAACCGACATCATTAGGGCAACAATAATGGTAAACGGACCAAATAAACGCCATCCCAATTCGCTTCTAATGACTGGATCATTAGTTTTAGCCAATAGCTTAGAAGTTGGAAGTGCTTCTACTTCACTACTTTCAAACTTAACGTCTTTATCATTCTCAAGCCTTAAGCGGTAAGACTGGAACTCTGCTTGCGTATATTTAGGTTGTCCCGGATATATTTCATAACGGCGACCTTGAACCAGATCGACAACATTGGCGGTATCATTAGCCATCTCAACACGTGTTGCCTCTTTTGCCAAAATCATGACATCTGGCTTGCCTTCTTTGGTCGCGCGTTGATAAAAGAAAATATCCTTGAGGTTTTTACGGTCTTCCGACAATGAGCCTGCATAAATCGTATAAGGCCCCGAAGAAATAAACTCTCTTGGTCGAACCAAGTCAAAGCCTGTCCGTACAGCTTGGGTCGTTGTTAATTTTTCAAATTCACGTAGTCCCCACGGCGTCATCCATAGCATAAGTACAGACTGAAACACCATGTAAACCAGTGTCATTGGAATAAGTAAGCGTGCTAACTGATGACGGCTTACCCCACTACCATTCAAGACAGCCATTTCATGGTCAACATATAAACGACCGAACACCAACATTAAACCAATAAAAAGACCTAGTGGTAAAATGAGAGTTAAAAATTCAGGTAAGCGGTATCCAACGATGCTAAATAAAATACTTGCATCTAAACGCCCCTGTGCCGCCACACCAAAGTATTTGATCAGACGACCACCCATCATAATTAGGGTCAATAATGCAATGACCACCAATGAGGTAGAAACAACTTGCTTGACGAGATAACGCCGAATAATCAAATTAATACTTCCAAAAGGCTAAACGGGACGAACGCTAGTTTACCCGAATGTTAAAAATATAAAACCGCACATTGCAACGCTATGCTTGAAAGTGTTTCAATGTTTTAATCCAACATAACTTTCTATAGGCAATCACGGCAGCCATGAAATTTACAACTTATACAACTTTTCCTGAACAAACATCTAATGAATCTTTGTGGGTTTTAGTTGATTCAGAACAGCTACAAAGCAGCCTCAATACATATCAAATCAATAACCTAGAAAGTATTCTTACAGCGACTCAATATAAAGCTAACTTCAATGAGACACTGCCATTATTTGGTCAGCTTAGCACTCAACCTCATAGCCAACTACTTGGTTTAGGAAAAGCAGCTGAACTTCAAGCAGTTAAGTTAGCTAAATTGGCACAAACCATTATCAAATCGACACAAAATAAATTTAAGCATATCGCAATTGATATTGCTGCATTACCTGTCGAATACCATTATTTATTCGCCTTAAGCTTAACTCAAGCAGCTTATGGTTATGATGAGTTTAAATCGAAAAAAAATGAATTTCTGTTACAACAAGTTGATTTAATTAGTCCACAAACCAGTCTTGATGAAAATCAACTTGCGTTAGTGCATGCAGTACAATCTGGTCAGTCTTTTGCGCGTGACTTAGGAAACCGTCCAGGTAATATCTGTTTCCCTGAATATCTGGCTGAACAGGCTTTAGCTTTAGCAGCAGAATTCCCTGATTTACTCAAAGTGACTGTATTGAATGAGCAGCAAATGGCTGACTTAGGTATGTATGCTTTCCTTGCAGTCAGCAAAGGATCTGAGCGTCCAGGTCGTATTGTCACTCTTGAATACCAAGCACAGCTTGAACAAGCTCCTGTCGTACTTGTCGGTAAAGGCGTTACTTTTGATACAGGCGGTATTTCTTTAAAACCAGGCCTTGGCATGGATGAAATGAAATTCGATATGTGTGGAGCAGCCTCTGTACTCGGTACAATCCGCGCATTATGTGAAGCACGCCTACCAATCCATGTGGTGGGCGCGATTGCAGCAGCAGAAAATATGCCTTCGGGTAAAGCGACCCGTCCAGGCGATATCGTAACGACCATGAGTGGTCAAACGGTTGAAATTTTAAATACTGACGCAGAAGGCCGTTTGGTTCTTTGCGATACGTTAACGTATATCAAACGTTTCAACCCAGCAGTCGTGGTTGATATCGCAACTTTAACCGGTGCTTGTGTAGTGGCATTAGGTAAAGTGCTAAGCGGTTTATTCTCTCCTGATGATGCCTTAGCAGCTGAGCTTCAACAGGCGGGTGAACAATCATTTGACCGTGTATGGCGCATGCCAGTGATTGATGATTATCAAGAACTATTGGACTCACCTTTTGCAGATATCGCTAACATTGGTGGACCACACGGTGGTGCAATTACAGCAGCCTGCTTCCTTGAGCGTTTTACTCGTGACTATCGTTGGGCTCACCTAGATGTCGCAGGAACAGCTTGGTTATCAGGTACAGCAAAAGGTGCGACTGGCCGTCCAGTACCACTACTTATGCAATTCTTGGCTAACCGTGTAAATACGAATGGCTAAAGTTAGCTTTTATCTGTTTGAAACCAGTGAAGAACGGCAAGTCGATAGTGCTTGCCGTTTATGTCGAAAGATTTTGCTGAAGCATTCAAACATCTGGTGGTATTGCCCAGATGTACAGTTACAACAAACACTTGATGAAAAATTGTGGAGCTTTGATCCGACCAGTTTCATTGCACATGGGATTGATCAGGCAGACGCAGCAGTATGTATTTCGGCTAAACAACCTTCTGAACAAGGCTGGTTGGTATTTAATTTTAACAATCATGCACTTGAACAAGTGAATCATTTTAGCCACATTATAGAAATTGTTGAAAATAATGAAGCAGCCAAGCAAATTGGCCGAGAAAAATTTAAAATGTATCGTCGTTTGGGTATAGAACCTCGAACCTTTAAATTATAACGCGCTAAAATGTAGATACTGTTGAACAAAGGAGAACTGTGGTGGCATTAAATGTCGGGCAAGATTTTAAAAAAAGATGGTTAAATGCGCCTGAAGCTGTCCGTCATGCCTATCAACAGGATTTGGCACGTATTTGTGATTTATTAGAGCCTCAGACGCCTATTCAACTTTGGGTACTCAATGATGAGAAGGCACAGCTAGAGTCACAGCAAAACATTGAACAAGCTTATGCTGACTTAAAAGCTGAGTTAATCGAACAGGCACGTATTCGTCGTCAGCTTGCTTTAGAAAAGTCTCTTGCAGATAAGCGCGCAATGGAAGCAGCCTATGCTGCTGAATTACAAGCAGACGAAGTTCGTAAATTTAGTGAACAAACTGAAGCTCTACAAGCTTTCCGCAGTCATTTAGAACAAGAAGTTGCTGAACAAACTGCGCGTTATCAGAAAAATCCTGAAACCCCAGCAGTTAACTACTCTTCTGGCGTAAAACTTAGCATTACCGATGATCAAATTCTATCTGAGCTTGAAAGTTTACGCATTCGTTTAGAACTTGAAGCTGAGAGCTTAATTGAACAATCTGTAACAGCTTTCCGAGCTAAGCTAAATTCGGCAGCTCAAGAAGAAATCGAATACATTTTAAAGAATTCTAAGTTTTCTGATGAAAAAATAGAAAAGTAAAGTTTGTGAAACCCTCTTTGTCATCAAAATGACATTTAATTGTCACAAAATGGTCATGCATAATATTCTTTTAGTTCAAATAATTATTAGAATAACGCATGGTTATTTATGAAAATTAATGAGGGTAAAAATGGACATTCCGCATCAGATTTCAACGCAACTTGAGCAGCTTAATCAGGGTGAGCAATGGACATTTTCAGCACAAGAACTTTATATGAGTCATAACGACTTTAATTCGCTTTCAATCTTGCTTACACGAGCGTCAGAAAAAGGTGAGTTTTCAATTACACGCACCCAGCACAATAAACCATGGGTTGGTACTCATTCGGTTACTCTCACCAAGCATTAATTTTTAAAATAAAAAACCGGAACAAGTGTCCGGTTTTTTATTTTGGTGATTTAAAATTTTATTTTAAAAAACCATTTTCAGCCAAGAAAGCCATACTAATATTTGATTCAGTCTTCTGTTCAGCAGCTTTATCACCCAGTAATAAACGTTCGATATAACGTGCTAATACATCGACTTCAAGGTTAACTTTGCTACCTACTTGCCATGTTCCAATATTGGTACGTTCTGCTGTGTGTGGAATTAAGTTCAAACTTAAAATATTACCGCGCAAATGGTTAATGGTTAAACTAATACCATCTACAGTTACAGAACCTTTTTCTGCTAAATATTTAGCTAGTTCTACAGGCGCTGTCACTTCATAATAAATTGAGCGAGCATCTTCACGTACTACGGTAATTTCACCTACGCCATCAACGTGACCACTAACAATGTGTCCACCAAAACGGGTTGTCGGCAGCATCGCTTTTTCAACATTGACACGTTGACCCACTTTCCAGTTACCCAAAGTAGTACGGTTTAAACTTTCGCGAGAAACATCTGCTGCGTACCAATTGTTACCCCACTCAATCACGGTGAGACAGATTCCATTGGTTGCAATTGAGTCACCCAAATGTACATCAGACATATCCAAATCGGTTTGAATACGTAAACGCACATCGCCACCTACACTTTGCAGGCTTTCTACTTTACCTAAACTTTCAATAATGCCTGTAAACATGGCTCAATCTCCAAATCTTTTACACTGCTTAAATTGCAGCGCTTACCAAAGTGCGAGCTGCGTACTGTTACCTGAAGTATCTACACCACCTAGCTCGGCAAAGTGGTAAAGCTGGCCTAACAATTGACGTAATGGCGGTCCTGGTTTGGCATGAGTATCGGTAATCACAATAAACTCAAGCACACGTGCGCGCTCTGACTGTCGTTGTTTACTTACGCGATAACGTGGAACATCTTGAGTTAGTAAAGTGACTTTTCCACGCTCCAGATTGGCCATCAGTAGATCTTTTGGCTCAATATTACCATCGGTCGAATAACTGGTCAGAATATAACGTGCATTGATGGTTGAAAGTAATTTTTCATACGCATCTTTTGCATGTTTAGACGAGTTGTACGGACTTGGACGCTCTTTACGCCATGCACGATCAATACCACTCTTATAGCCTTTGGTATCTGGCGGTGGTAAATCGACTTGATCCCATAACGTCAATGCATTTAAAACGTGGTAGTTACTACTATAAGCATGCTGGTTATAAGGTGGATCAAGATAGGCTACATCTACTTCAAAACCACTCATCTGATTTGCTAAATGCTGAGCATCTACACACCACATTTCAGCAGCTGGACGCTTACGGTCACCAATCTCACAAAAACGGCTAGGTGTGAGCCACAGCAATGATTCAATGCGCTCTAACGCCGTTTGTGTACGTCCGCCCCACCCTTGATGGAAGCTTTTAAATACACCACTAGTATTACTTACAAAACTTGCCGAATAGAGTAATGGTGCGAGCAAAGCACTCATTTCTACATCATTAATTGCGCCTTGTGCCTGCCATGTTGCAATTTGCTGGCGAATCGCATCGATGCGCATACCATTACGACGCTTAAAGAACAAACGGTCACGCGACGGATCATAGACATCATCGTTACGAGGGCAAAGGTTATGCGTTACCCAACCTTTAACCTCAGGCAGCCTATTTAAATAATCGATGGCTTTCTGATATCCACCCAACTCTTTAAACGCAGGTGCATCGACACAAGCTAAAATCGCATGATTTAAAGCATGGCTATAAGGTTCCCAGTCATTCGCAATGACTCGGTAACCATTTTGACGTGCCAAACGAGACACCACACCACTACCCGCAAAGAAGTCGGCAAAAATTGGAGGATTCTTTTTCTTGCTATTCAGCGTCCCTGTAATTTCTAGGGCTTCTAAAATCAAATGGAGCAATCGGCGCTTGTTACCCAAGTATGGTACAAGCTGATGAAAAAGATATTCGTCTGTCGTGCGAGCTGCATGACGACGTTTGTGGTAAACCGAAGGCTCTGAATTCATACTTTCTCTTGCGTAGGGATTAACCTTAAGCGTATATCTTGATCAAGTTGTATTACATCAAGAAGTTTAAAACGAAGTTGCTGTGCCATATATTCAAAATCTGCATTGAACATGGCTCTTGCACTTTGCCCCAATAAAGTCGGGGCAACATAACTGATCATTTCATCCACCAAACCTTCTTGTAAAAAGGCGGTAGACAAAGTTGCGCCAGCTTCAACCAACACATCATAAATTTGGTATTGCTTAGATAAGGTCTGTAATAGTGTTTTTAAAGGCTGAATTTCTAATTGTATCACGCCTAAGTCAGCAAGTTCCTGACGATATGGCCCCATCACCATGACAGTTTCAGGATTTTCTAAAATTTTAGCGGTGAGCGGTAAGCGCCCTCTCCGATCTAGAATTACCCGTTTTGGTTGAGCAACCGTCTCGATCTCAATATCATGGAGTGAACGTACATTAAGCTGGCAATCATCAGCAATCACAGTATCAATGCCTGTAATCACGGCGCCTGAAATGGCACGCCAATGTTGAACATCTTGACGGGCAGCAGAACCCGTAATCCACTTCGACTCACCAGATGCCATTGCAGTACGCCCATCTAAACTTGAAGCGACTTTTAAACGTACATATGGCATGCCCGTAGACATCGCTTTTAAAAAGCCTTGATTAAGTTTGGCTGCAGAGTCTTCACAAATACCGATTTCTACTTCAATACCAGCATTTCTTAAAATTTGAACACCTTTACCTGCAACAAGCGGGTTTGGGTCGGGACATGCCACAACCACTTTTTTAACTTGTGCCTTTACAAGTGCCTCAGCACACGGAGGGGTTCTTCCATAATGAGCACATGGTTCAAGTGTTACATAAGCGATTGCGCCTTGTGCTTGTTCACCCGCCTGACGCAGCGCAAAAACTTCAGCGTGAGGTTGACCAGCTTTAGGATGAAAACCTTCACCAATCACTTGATTGTCTTTGACAATGACACAACCGACATTTGGATTTGGTTTTGTCGAATAGAGTCCTCGTTTGGCAAGTTCAATGGCTTGCTGCATCCAGTACTGATCTTGTTTCAACTCAGACATATAAATCTCAAATGTTTAGTGCTCACGTTGTTGCATTTGCTCAATTTGACGGCGAAACGCTTCAACATCCTGAAAGTCTTGATAAACCGAAGCAAAACGAACATAGGCAACGTGGTCAAGTGCGAATAAAGATTGCATGACAATTTCACCAATAGTTCTAGACTTAACATCACGCTCACCTAAACGGCGAATCTGCAATTGAATATCGCTTAGAACCGTTTCGATCTGCTCTTGTGTCACTGGGCGCTTTTGTAAGGCATGCATAAGCGAACGACGTAGCTTCGCCTCATCGAACGGTTCATTTTTTCCATTCGATTTGATCACACGGGGCATCACCACTTCATAGCTTTCAAAAGTGGTAAAACGTTCACCGCAACTTACACACTCACGACGTCGACGAATCTGACAACCTTCTGCGGCTAGACGCGAATCGATGACTTTACTATCTGCGGCGTTGCAAAATGGACAATGCATAGCGGACTTAATAGGGTCAATTACTTTGACCTAGTGTAGCAAAATTTCTACACTTACAGAACCAGCATTCTATGAGACAAAAAAACAGTCCTGAGCTAGATCAAGGCATCGCTTTGATCACAGCGCAAGACTGTTCTTTTAAGACAGCAGATATATTACGAATTATTCGATACGTTCGCCATGTTGGCTTAAATCCAGACCCATACGTTCATCATCGGCATTAACACGCAGACCAATCACAATATCAATCACTTTAAGAATAATGAAGGTTGCAATACCGCTGTAAACCATAGTTGCAAGTACACCTTCAACTTGTACCCACAATTGACCTGCAAATGTTGGAGCTAAAGTTACACTAGCTGCTTTGATGATTTCATCACTATAGAACACGCCAGTTAAAATCGCGCCGACAATACCACCTACTGCATGTAAACCAAAGGCATCCAATGCATCATCCGCTTTAAGTAAGCGTTTAAGTGCTGTAATACCCCAGAAGCAGACTACACCACCGATTAAGCCCATTACTAAAGCTCCGCCGACACCGACGAAACCAGCTGCTGGTGTAATCACAACCAAACCAGCCACAGCACCAGATGCACCACCTAATACAGAAGCTTTACCACGAATCATACGTTCTACAACTAACCAAGAGAACGCAGCAGCAGCAGCAGCAACTTGAGTAACAAGAATTGCCATACTTGCACGAGCACCAGCGCCTAAAGCACTACCACCGTTAAAGCCGAACCAACCCACCCAAAGTAAGCTTGCACCGATTACAGTTAAAGTTAAGTTATGAGGTGCCATAGATTCACGGCCAAGGCCAATACGTTTGCCAAGCATGTAAGCTGCGACTAAACCTGCAACACCGGAGTTGATATGTACAACTGTACCACCAGCAAAATCTAATGCACCTGCTTTAAATAACCAACCGTCTGTTGCCCATACCCAGTGAGTAATTGGCGCATAAACCACAAGTACCCAAATGGTAATGAACGCCATGAAAGCTGAATATTTCATACGGTCAGCAATTGAACCACTCAAAATTGCGACAGTAATGATGGCAAAAGTCATTTGGAAAATAACAAATAAGCTTTCAGGAATTGTTCCACTTAGTGCATTAAAGCCTACGCCATTGAGCATAGCTTTAGACAAGTCACCAAAGTATGCACCTGTGCCAGAGAACGCGAGTGAATAACCAGCAATCACCCAAAGCAAACTTACCAAAATTGCAGCAGAAAGGCTGAACATCATGGTACTTAATACGTTTTTCTTACGGACCATACCGCCGTAGAACAATGCCAAGCCAGGAATCGTCATCAACAGTACTAAAGCTGTTGACACTAAAATCCAAGATGTATCGCCTGTATCGAGTTTAGGTGTCGGTGCTGGAGCTGCCGGAGTTGCGGCGGCTGCTGGTGCTGCTGCAGTTGTTGCAGGTGCTGCAGACGTTGATGTTGCTGTAACCTCAGATGTCGGTGTTGTTACAGTCTCTTCTGCCCAAGCGGCAGTACCACCCAAAAGTGCGCCTGTTAGACTCAGCGCCATAAGCATTTTTTTCATTCGTGTCCCCCAACCTCATTTGCGAGCTATTTATTGCTCAGCAAGCTTTGTGCCAATTTAGACAGCATCTGGTCCTGTTTCACCCGTACGGATACGGATGACTTGTTCCAGGTTAGTCACAAAAATCTTACCGTCACCGATTTTCCCAGTGCTTGCCACACGAGTAATTGACTCAATTACTGCGTCGACCATTTCATCGCTAATCGCAATTTCGATTTTTACTTTAGGTAAGAAATCAACCACATACTCCGCGCCGCGGTAAAGTTCTGTATGCCCTTTTTGACGACCAAAACCTTTAACTTCAGTTACGGTAATCCCTTGTACACCAATGTCAGAGAGTGCTTCACGCACATCATCCAATTTAAACGGTTTTACAATTGCAGTTACAAGCTTCATGTTTGTTTCCTTCGGCTTCTTTTCACCAGTAAGGTTTTATGTTCAATTTTCATGCCAATATTTCAAAGGTTGGAGGAGATGAATCTTTTGCATGAGCTTTCTTTATAACCTATTTAGTTATCAAGATGTAGATGAGCTACTAAAAATAAAATGAATTTGCAGTCCTGTTTTTATTTCGTTTTATCGTTATCCAATATGGAAAAGCCGAGAAGCCTATATCCGAGGTTCAAGCAGTGTTAAACTGGCAAGCATAAGGTAATACAACAGTTTGGATATCTCATGCTAGAAGCTCTATTACAGGCTATTTTGGAACAAATTGACGAGCCTAAAAAAGATTTAGAAAAAAACTTACGTGCATTATTAAATGAAACTGTCGAGAAATTAGACCTCGTGTCTAAACAAGAAATCGAAAGACAAAAAACCGCACTTCATTTAGCCAACCAACGTTTAGAAGAGCTACAAAAACAAGTGAGTCTATTAGAAGAAACTTTAAAAAATAAAAAATAAGCACCAATGTAGCGCACTTACACTTTACAACGATTAAAAATTAAGCACCATAATGGAACAATAAGATGTCTTTTTCTAAAATTTATACTCGGGGACTTTTAGGTTTGCATGCCCCTCTCATAGAGGTAGAGGTGCATGTGAGTCAAGGCTTACCCTCTCTGACGATTGTCGGGCTAGCTGAAGCGGCAGTGAGGGAAAGTAAAGACAGGGTTCGCTCAGCCATTATTAATAGTGGATTTCAGTTTCCGACTAAACGGCTGACCATTAATCTTGCTCCCGCAGATTTGCCCAAAGATGGTTCACGTTTAGATTTACCGATTGCATTAGGGATATTAATTGCCTCAGGTCAGCTTCCAGAGAACTGCACAGAAGACTTTGAATTTATTGGAGAGTTAGCACTAGACGGTCATGTAAGACCTGTATCAGGCGCCTTAACTTTAGCAATGGCATGCCAGCAAGCCCAGCATAAAATTGTTTTACCAGTCGATAATAGTCAGGATATTAGTCATTTACCAAATCTTGAGTGTTATCCGGTGGGCCATTTAAAAGAAGTTTGTGAACACTTTTTAGGAAATACCAAGCTATCTCAGGTGCAATCATCTTCCCGCTCAAATGACATGCCGTATAAATTTGACCTTGCAGATGTAAAAGGTCAGCTACGCCCACGTCGTGCACTAGAAATTGCAGCCGCTGGAGGGCACTCCTTGCTCTTTAAAGGGCCACCGGGCACAGGTAAGACTTTACTCGCCTCACGTCTTCCTTCAATTTTACCGCCTCTCTCTACTCAAGAAACGCTTGAAGTTGCTAGCATTTATTCTATCTCAAATACGCCTCATACTTTTGGACAGCGTCCTTTTCGTGCACCCCACCATACAGCATCAGCAATTGCACTAGTTGGGGGCGGTTCTCACCCTAAACCGGGTGAAATTACATTATCGCATTTAGGTGTTCTATTCTTAGATGAATTGCCCGAGTTTGATCGCAAAGTATTAGAAGTCTTACGCCAGCCGCTCGAGTCAAAAGAAATTATTATTTCACGAGCAGCTCGGCAAATTACTTATCCTGCAAACTTTCAACTCATTGCAGCGATGAACCCCTGCCCATGTGGTTACGCATTTAATCAAGACAGTCGTTGTCAGTGTTCACCAGAGAGTATTAAACGTTATCAAAATCGTATATCAGGACCTTTACTTGACCGTATCGATTTACATATTGATGTACCACCTTTAAAAGCTCAGGAACTACAAGATCCAACGCCTGTTGAAGGTTCTACGGCTGTAAGACAGCGTGTAATTTCAGCTTATGAACAACAAATGCAAAGACAAAATTGTTTAAATCAAGCGCTTTCGCCTAAACAATTAGAGCAGTTCGCTATTCTGGATGACACGTCACAGCGAATGATTGAAATGGCTCAGCAGCGTTTAAATTTATCTACACGTGCTTATCATCGGGTTTTACGAGTAGCACGGACCATTGCCGATTTGGCTCAAAGTGAGATGATTCAAAGTCCTCATCTCACAGAAGCACTCTCTTATCGAGGCAATCATTCTTAAAATAAAAAAGCGGATCGTGTATCCGCTTTTTTAATATGTTATGAGTTGTTCATTAAAGAATTTATTAATGCCTATATAAAAAGGCAAAAAGAGGACGCTATGAAAATTTTGGCTATCTCGGGTAGTACAAGAAAAGCATCTACAAATACAGCGCTATTAAAAGCAATGAAAGATATAGCACCGTCCAGTATTGAGTTTACAGTTTTTGATCACATTAATAATCTGCCTATCTTTTCTCCAGATAATGAAGGAGAAAAAACGCCTACTGTAGTGGAAGATTTCATCAAATCTGTTTCTGACGCAGATGGCATCATTATCTCAAGTCCTGAATATATTCGTTGTATTCCAGGTGGTCTTAAAAATGCAATTGATTGGATGGTTTCCCGTACTGAAATCATAGACAAGCCTATCGTTCTAGTTCATGCATCTAGTCGCGGTGACGACATGCTAATCTCTTTAAGAAGAGTACTTTCGACAGTGAGTAGCAACTTTTTTGAAGATTTATTTTTACGCTTCTCTCTTCTTAGCAAATCGCCTGAACAAATTTTTGAAATGCTACATACTGAAGAATATAAGTCACAAGTTACACCGTTCCTGCTTGGCTTTGTCTCAGAAATTCAAAAGTATCACGATCAATTAGAGTGAACTTTCTTAAAATGAAATAGCAGATTATGAGTTCATTGTTCTTTTATTAAGAATCTCATTTAACTTCTCGATTAAAGCAGTAATTTCTTTCTCTGATAAAGCGGCAAAACCCAAGCGAATACAACAATTAGAAGACCCAATTTGTTTAAACTTATGCTCTGTATCAATATTGAGTTCTTTTAACTTTATAAGCTGATCTTGAGTAAATGGTTTCTGGAACTTCACCCATAAAGCCATTCCGCCCGCAGGTGGTTGTATCTGAACAGACTCAGCAAAAACTCGCTGAAACTCAGCTAAGGCATGGTCACGGCGTAGTTGATATATTTTTTTCATTTTACGGATGTGTCGTTTGATCTCCCCTCGCTGCATTAAATCTGCTAACGCAAGTTCTGTAATGTTATTGCCTTGCCGATCAATCAATAAAATATCTTCAGTAATGGATTGAATGATTGGTGAAGATGCCACGATGTAACCCAAGCGAATACCGGGTGCAAAAACTTTAGACAAGGAGCCCACATGGATAACCAATTCAGAATGAGGCAAACTTGTTAAGGGCGGCATAGGCCGACTGTCATAGTGAAATTCGTGATCATAGTCATCTTCAATAATATAAAAGCCCCATTTTTTTGAAAGTTCTAAGAGTTGAAGACGACGACTCATTGGCATGGTAACGGTTGTAGGGTACTGATGATGTGGCGTTGTATAAATTGCTGCAACCGAGTGTTCTTTTAAAATCCGTTCGAGATTTTGAATGACAATACCTTGCTCATCTAATTTGGCAGCAACCACTTGAAAGCCATTTGATTGGAACGCTTTAAAAGCAGATGGGTAGTAAAGTTCTTCAACAACAATAACGCCCTGCCGATTGGGTAATGCACGAGATGCAAGAAAAATTCCCATCTGACTTCCACGTACAATACAAATTTCATCTTCGGCAACATTCATAAAACGTTCCATCGATAGCATTTGTTGTAAGGCTTGTCTTAACTCAATCATTCCCCGTGGGTCACCATAGCCCATGTATTGGTTTTGCGTAATTTTAATCAGTGCATGCCGATAGGCTCGTGAAAATAATTCGTAGGGAATAAGCCGTGGATCTGGCACACCATCGTTATGTGGGTATAAGGCAACTTCTTGAATAATCGGCTTATCATTAAATTTTCGCTCAGATACTAGCTCTATTTGAAACTGTTTTTCTGGCAAAACATCTGCCACAAATGTGCCTTTTCTGGGACGAGTCACCAGCCATCCTTGTGCTTCTAATTCTTCATAGACTGCTTGTACTGTTTTTCTATTAATCCCTAGTTCTTTTGACAAGCTACGAGACCCTGGCAACATAGTTCCTTGCACCAAACGGCCACTTAAAATTTCCTGACTAATCAAGTTAGTAAGCTTTAAAAAAACTGTTTTTTCTTCTCTTTCATCGATACGAAAATGTACTTGCCAAGGTCTTAGCATATTTGCCCCATCTGGACCATATAACTTATAAAAACTGGATGTATTGATTCATCCAGTTGTTTTCTATTCTGCCTTCACCTACTTAATTTGGTCAACTGGACTGGAGAAAAGATGAAGACTGCTTCTGTAAATAAACAAGAGCTGATGCAACACGCACAGCAAGACATGCAAAAGTGGATAAGCGACTCAAATTTAACTGATCGCCAAAAGCTTGCACTCACTTGTCGTATTTTATTTGACCATGGCCATGATGCTGGTTTAGCAGGCCAAATTACTTGTCGTAGTGAAAGTAAAGAATCCTTTATTACCCAACGTTTTGGTTTGGGTTTTGATGAAATTACTGCCTCAAACTTGCTTGAGGTGAATCAAGACTTAGAACCCATCAATCAAGATGGTATGGCAAACCCAGCCAACCGTTTTCATACATGGATTTATAAAGAACATCCCGAAGTGAACTGCATTATCCATACGCATCCGACTCATGTAGCGGCTCTTTCCATGCTTCAAATTCCGCTCATGATTTCTCAAATGGATGTCTGCGCACTTTATGAAGATTGCTCATTTGTAGGCCATTGGCCAGGTGTTCCTGTGGGCAATGAAGAAGGCATTTTGATTTCTTCTGCTCTGGGTAAAAACCGCGCTGTTTTGTTATCTCACCATGGTCAACTGGTCACGGGAAAAACCATTGAAGAAGCCTGCAACTTGGCGCTTTTAATTGAACGCGCAGCTCAACTGCAACTACTAGCCATGTCTGCCGGACAAATTCAGCCGATCCCACACGATTTAGCTACAGAAGCTCATGACTGGGTATCTACCGATAAACGCAACAAAGTCAACTTTGCTTACTACGCACGTAAAGCTTTGAAAAAACATTCTGACTGTATTTAAAAAGAGATTTCGACCATGAAACTAAACGGCATTATTGGCTACCCTGTTACTCCATTTTTTGATGACAACACCATTAACCTTCCTGTTCTAAAACAGATGCTCGACTTGCTTATTGAAAATGGCTGCGACGCGATTGCACCTTTAGGCAGTACAGGCGAAAGCGCTTATCTTGAATGGGATGAATGGTGCTTAGTCGCAAAAACTTCAATTGAAAGTATTAATAAACGCTTACCCGTCATTATTGGAATTTCAGAACTCACCACTGATCAAGCCATCAAAAAGGCGCAAATCGCGCAAAGCTATGGTGCAGACGCAGTTATGGTCATTCCTGTATCGTACTGGAAGCTAACAGACCAAGAGATTTTTGAATATTACCAAGCGATTGCTCAGGCAACGACTTTACCGATTATGGTGTATAACAACCCTGCAACGAGTGGTGTTGATATGTCTCCAGAGTTAATTGTTCGTATGTTTAACAACATTGCAAACATCACGATGGTGAAAGAAAGTAGCGGTGATATTCAGCGCATGCATAAAATTCAGGAACTCTCAAAAGGAGAACTCCCATTTTATAACGGCTGCAACCCTCTAGCTTTAGAAGCCTTATGTGCAGGAGCAAGCGGTTGGTGTACAGCAGCACCAAACCTGTTAGGTCAGCAACCTCAACAGCTTATTCAACACGTCAAAAATGGTGATTTAAGTCAGGCCCAGATGTCATTTTACCAACAACTTCCTTTACTCCGCTTTATCGTAAATGGTGGATTACCAAAAACAATTAAAGCAGGTTTACAGCTACAAGGTATTTCTGCAGGCTTACCACGTAAACCTTTATCTAAAGCCACGGATGTTGAGCTTAACCAGTTAAAACGATTACTTTCTGAAATAGAAAATTAAATAAAAAAAGCGGGTTATTTACCCGCTTTTCTACAGCATAAACTTAGAAAGTTTTAGTTAAACTAAACACTAAGCCAGCGTCATAAGGTTTCTTCTGAGCGTCTGTCATACCAGAAGTACTCACATCGGTACCCACTACGTCTAACTCAGCCAAAATACCTAAGATATTACGGTTTACACCAACTTTATAATCGATATAGCTGTCGTCCGTACCAGGACCACCCGCAACTACAGCTAAAGCTTCTTTATTTTTAAATTTGTTATAACCAACTGATGCAAGCCCAGTAAATCCAGTGTTTGCAATTGGCGCTGAATAACCAACATTAAAATACCAGAACTGTTTAGAGTTAGCCCAATAATCATTTGAATAGTTAACGCCTACACTAAGTGCATCGCCTTTAAATAAAGAGTCGGCAAACGTTAACTTACCGTACACTTCATTAAAATCTAATCCGTTTTTGCCATCGTAACCGATACCATTACGGTCAAAACTATGGCCCGAACCAATGTAACCATAATGGATTACACCTACATCATAAGTTGGTGCAAGTTTATCGGATAACTTTAAAGTATTGGTATAACCCAAAGCGACATCTGTTTCAGTTGAGTTGCCCGTTACGCCAAAATCAACACTTGAGCCCCAAAGTGATAAATAAGCACCTGATTTATGAGTAAAAGTAAAACCACCTTGAATGGCAGGGTTATTTGAAGATTGGGTAACACCACGGAAGCGATAGTCTGTGGTTGCTGCTACACTACCCGTTGTCGTGATTCCGTAAAAAGATGATGGAGCATTTTCAGCCATAACCATGGTTGAACCTGCCGTGAGTACGCCGAATGCTACTGCTTTAAGTGCAAATTTCATCATTTTGATCTCCCCCACAATGAACGCACGATTTAATTGAATTAAACAAATTTTGTTACTTAAGCTTTAGCAATTGCTGTGCCAAGTCGATATTTCGTATCGCTACGTTGCATGAGTTTTGAAATCAAATTCTTTTTAAAATGAAAATACCGCCTAACGCCCATAGAAATATATTTATAAAAAACAATGTAATAAAATAAAATTATTACAAGGCTAAAAATGCTCAACATAGAAAAACCCCTTGTCGGAAATTATTACCGAGCTTAGAAGTATTCATTTGATGTGCGTAAATTTTCTATTTACATCTAAAGCCGAGATATAAAAAGTACGTAAATTATTGAAGATCACACTTGTAATGATCTGTGAGTGAGCATTTTTACTTACTTCATTTCTTTATTTATTTCTGAGTTAAAACTGATGAACTATTTTGGGTCTTTTTTAAGCGATAATATAAACAAAAAGAGTACTGCACAGAATTTACGCAAAATATCGCACTAATTTTGATCAGCTTAATTAAATTGTATTGGCTTTTTATAACAATCCACTCTTATACATTGCGCTTTTAAAATAATGTTATATTGTAACAATTTAAAGGATGTTTAAAATAAATCGTTGAAAAAATCAACTCAAAACAAGGTTAAAAAGTAAACATATCCAGTAAAAATGGATAAAAAACGAACACAAGAATCAATTATTTTTTGACGTTTGAATATAAAATAAATG